>CAMCZE010000024.1 GCA_945885655.1 Bacteriovorax stolpii
TGAGTTCCTCCAAAAATAAGAACTCTCTGAGGGATCATTGACGTGCCTCTATTCGTCTCACAAAATCATTAATGACATTGTGATAAAGATCCATACCCGCAATAGCATCTTCCACGTCAGCATCGATATTTGGATTATCATTAATCTCAATGACGTAGGCCTTACCATCTTTTTCTTTGAGATCAACTCCGTATAGGCTGTTGCCAACTTGGTGGGCCAGCTTGATTGCGGTGTTCATGACATGTTTAGGAACTTTACTGATAGGAAAAGTTTCTGTGTCGCCTGTGAGCACACCATTTTTATCATGTTGAGCATGATTGTAGATTTGCCAATGACCTTTGGTCATATAGTATTTACAAGCATAAAGTGGACGATCGTTAAGAATACCAATTCTCCAGTCAAAATCAGTATAAAAATATTCCTGAGCTAGGATGAGGGATGTCTTTTTGAACAAATCATCTGTTACACGCATGACTTCTTCTAGACTTTCGACTTTATAAACACCTTTGGAAAAAGAACCATCAGGAATTTTAATGATCATTGGAAGACCGATCTCTTCGATGGCCTGTCTGAGTTGATCAGGTTGGTCTTTTCCTAGAACGAGCGTTTTGGGCGTATTAATGTGATTGGAGTGAAGAAGATTATGCATAAAAATTTTATTTGTGCATCGAAGAATGGACATTGAGTCATCAACCACCACTAATCCCTCTGATTCCGCTTTTTTTGCAAAACGATAAGTATGATGATTAAGGGCCGTCGTTTCACGGATAAAAAGAGCATCGTATTCAGCGATACGGGAGTAATCTTTTTTCTCAATCAATTCTACTTGAACGTCATTTTCTTTTCCGGCCTTGATGAAATTGGCCAGGGCCCTGCGATCACTAGGTGGAAACTCTTCATTTGGATTATGAAGGATCGCTAAGTCATAACGGTATTTTTTCTTGGCCTTCGGTTTTCGCCAAATCTTAGCGGAATATTCATCTAGGGCCGATGCAAATTTATCTTCATCGGCAGTTGTAAGAGCATTAATACCGCCAGTTTTTATGGCCTTAATTTGCCAACTTTTATCCCATTCAAAATCAACTTGTAAAATGGGGGCCGGAAAAAGATCAAAAATTTGTCGGGCCACATCTTGAAGTTGTTCTCTTTCTGTTTTTCCGAAATGGATGTTAATACAAAATCCTTCAGAGGGACTTTGATTTTTAAAAGCTTTTTGAATGGCCAAATCTAAATCTTCAGTTGCCAGATTATAAAGGAAAGAGCGGCTCAGATCATTAATGGCCTTAACCGATGGAATAACTGAGTGGCCTCTGGCCTCAGCTAGAAGAGAACAATAATAACCGTGGCTGAGGTATTTATAGTTTCGGCATAAATTAATAATTTTAATTCTTTCTTTAGTTCCCTTAGACTCATAAAGGTTCTCATCCCAATTAACGAGATAGTCCTGAGGGGTCATGAGTTGCTCTACAGGATAATATGAATTCCAATCTTTTAATTTCTCAACGATGACGATAATTTTGGCCACAGTTCTTCCAGGTAATACCATTTTTTTAGGTGAAGTTGTATTCTACCTTAAGTACAATATCAGAATGGAACGCATCTTCAAGGGGGAGATTGAGTGAAAAAAAATCAACAGTCCCTCACGTCAAAATCTTCATTTAAGGCCCATGAGGTCGAAATCCGCAAAGCGCGCTTAGGTGATCTCACGCAACTTGTTGAATTAGAAAATCTTTGTTTTGATTATGAGCAGCTGAGCCGCAGAAATTTTCATTGGATGATTAAAAAAGCTCATTCACTATTTTTAATTCTAGAATATCGAACAGAAATTGTCGGGTATGGACTTGTTTTGATCAACTCTGGCACAAGTCTTGCCAGGCTTTACTCAATCTGTACGTTAAAAAAATATCAGGGACATGGGTTAGCGACAAAACTTATCGAAGAGCTAGAGGTACAAGCGGCCGACAAAAAAGACTGTGCTTATTTAAGACTTGAGGTGCGGGAGGATAATCGTGCGGCCATTAAACTTTATCAAAAACTTGGTTATGTGAAGTTTACCGAAAAAGAAGATTATTACGATGACGGCATGACGGCCGTATGTTTTGAAAAAAGAATTCGTAAACTTACCAAAGAACCCCGCTTAGATATTCCGTATTATCAACAAAGAACGGATTTTACCTGTGGTCCTTCTTGTCTCATGATGGCCATGCGTGCCTTTAATCCCCATTTTGAGCTTTCTCTTTCTAATGAGCTTCAAGTGTGGCGTGAGGCCACGACTATCTTTATGACTTCTGGCCATGGAGGTTGTGGTCCTCATGGTCTTGCCTTATCCGCATGGAGACGTGGTTATAAAGTGGAGATGTATATTTCTCACGCAGGCATTCTTTTTATTGATACCGTGAGAAATCCCCAAAAAAAAGAAGTTATTGAACTCGTGCATAAAGATTTTGAAAAAAAAATTGCAGAAACAAACATTAAGGTTCATCGTAAACGCATGCCTTTAGAGGAGCTCAAAGAGATCCTAAAAAAAGGTGGAATCCCCATCGTTTTGATTTCAACTTATCATTTTGATAATAATCGCATACCACATTGGGTAGTGGTTACAGCATACGATGATCAATTTATCTATATCCATGATCCCGATCAGGATGATGAGCATGCTGGTGTTATCAGTCGGATTCACATTCCTATACCCAAAGAGCAGTTTTTAAAATCTTCCCGTTGGGGCAAAACTAAAGTCAGCGCGATCATTGTTCTTTATAAGGATTAAAAAAGTCGGGTATGATTTAAATACATTTTCTCTCCGCGATATTTTCTTGTAAATTGTATTATACTAAACTCATGCGTATTGAAGTTCTAGTGGAGTCGGAAGATCCGAAAATATATCCACTCAATAAGGCCAAAATTGTCATCGGTTCCAGTGAGAACTGCGATGTCATATTATCTTCTGATAGCATCAGTCGCAAGCACCTCGTGATTATCGTTGAAAAAGAGCATTTCTATGTCGTCGATCAAGGAAGTTCTAATGGAACTTATCTTAATGAAGAACGTTTGGTCCCTGGAAGAAAAACGGAGTTCACTTCTTTTTTTCCTTTAAGATTAGGCAGTTCTGTTCTTATTACGCTTTTAAGTGATGAAGAAGGAAATGATTCTCAGCTGATTCAATTCCCGATTAGAGATGAGAACACTCCTGCGGCCTCTCGGGCCGAGGAAAAAACAAGCATGCTCTCGATTAAGGATCTCCAAGCACCTAAGACCGACAAGTTAATAAAAAAGAGACAGGAATATAAAACTAAAAAAAATTCGGAATCCAAAGATTTAAAGGGTGGATCTACTGGTAAAAAAAAGGGATCAGCTGATATAGAAAAAGGTCAGTCAAACTTTTTTAAAATTTTTGCCTTACTGATCCTTTCCGCCGCAGTCGTTTATCAGTATTTTGTTAAACAAGAAGAAGTACCTCTTCAAAGCGTAGAAGAAGTCGTGAAGGAACAGTTACCAAAAGAAGTTGCCAAAGAAGTTGAGAAAAAATCTCCTCTTCTTATCGACGATTCCGATCTTGCTTCAGTAACGGCCCTCAAAAATGCTTTGATGGACATTAAGTGTTCAACACCTTTGGAAGTACATTTGTGTGATCTTATTCCGGGCGCTAAAGAAGGCAAGTGGGGTGTGGTTCAAGTTGGAACGATGGTCTACATCCTTTTAGATGGAAAAAAATATTTTGATCTTGGAGGCCAATATTTTAGTCAGAGAAGTACTAGAACTTCACCTAGAAAAAAGGAAACAGATGTTGAATCCTCTCAAAATGGGCCAAAACAAACAATTGCGGCGTATTTTATCGTAGAGGGAATCCCAACTGGAATTGACTACACTCTTTTTGGGCAAACGAATATTACAATTGCTCTTTTTTTGGATGGCGATGAAGAGGCCGATTTGGTTATTGCCATTAGACCTGAAGCTTTAAATAAACTTAAGCAGTCCTTACAGTTAGCACATTTAGAATTATCTAAGAATGAAGGCATTCAAAAATTAGATTTTCTTAAATCTTATTATATTCTTTATTAGAGTGTTTTAAGAAATTCGATCAGTTCAAATTTTTGCTCATTAGTATAAATTTCTTGGCCGTTGTTTAATAAAATCCTTTCATCATGACCTTTATTTGAAAGACCTTCTTTACGAGTGTCATACAAATAATCGGGGTCGTTTTTCCAAGCTTGTGGTGCTTTGGCACCTAAAGGGTAACCTACACATTCTTGGTCAAAGTCAGTTGTTTTATTTTTTGCCTCACCGGCCACATAGGTCACAGGCCTAAACGATGCTTGTGAGAGAAGAGCACATAAACTTGGAACCGAGTTGTTATGGAAATATGGCCAGCGGGCCCAGATACCATCAAGCGGAGGCGGGACATAACCTTTTTGAGGTTCCACCACTGTGCCAAGGGCCTTAGAGATTGCCAGTCGATTAAGGTCAGCAGCAAATTCATTCATGCCTAGGTATCGTCCGGGATCTGTACCCACGTCCTTGACCGGAGTTTTTTTATGATAGATGGTGCGAGTGGTTTGAATGAGATCCACTTGAGTGTAAGAGCTGGCACCTGGTTGATCCCAAGCTTTCTCGTAAGTACCGTGACATTTCTGGCAAGATTGTACGAAATGTTTTTGGCCACGTTTGGCCTTCTCAACATCAATAGAATGGTCTCCAAAAAATTTCTCGTAACGAGGAGACTTAGAAGCAAATACAGCGGCGGTAAGGGCCTCTATTTTATCCGTATTATCTTCTAACCAGACCTCTAAGTTTTTTAGGTCAATACCTCTTCCGATCTCATTCCATAAAAAGTTCGTGTGAACGGGATTTCCTGAAACAATTGATCCATCAGAGAGCCAACGATTTTTGTATTTTAAGTTCCACCAAACCGCTGGCTTACTATCGGCGACCATGGTTGATAATTTATTTTGTCGAGGGAAAGTATGAGAGAAAGTGGTTTTTGTGGCATACTCATCTTGATTTCGTTTCGCAAGTGATAGGGCAACTTGAGCTAAACTTGTATCAAGACCTAGAACCGAAGGTTCTTTGGCCCCAACGAATTTGATCGCCTCTTTAGACTGAACCATGAGAAGGCGCTCGCCCTCAGTTGTTTGAAGAATGTTTTTAAAAACAAAAGTGTTAACGTATGGGGCCAGTTTTTTTCCTTCTCTAAAAAATTCGTTGGCACGTGGAAATCGATTGGTAAGGCCCAGGACTTTAACTCCAAAAAGATTTCCCGAGTGACAGGCAACACAACCAAAAGTCAGGGCCTCGCCATTTTGAGTTTTAATAACAGTGGCACCCATAGGAAGAGATTTTTCATAGGCAGTAAGCTCAGGAAAGGCATTAGGTGTTTCATTTTGAACTTTCTGTGGATATTCATGAAGACCCAACCATTTATAAACACCTGCCATGCTTTGAAAAGGTGAGGCCACTTTAACGATATCAAAAATAAGACGTCTCACAGGATCATTGGCCGCAGAGTCGAAAAAATTGTTAATGGGTTTATAAGGGATAAGAAGTTCTGAAATGGTCACAGGATAAAAAAGAGCATGTTTTCTTCCGGCCAGGACTATTTTTTCAAAATCATATTCACTAAGTTGATAAATATTGTTTCGTGGCTCTATCACTTCCACATCTCTTGACCAGTCAGCTTGAGGCATTGCGTTGAACGGAAATGTAAACAGTATTAGTTTTATTATGGTCTTTCTCATGGGCCCATAATGGTAATTCCGACTTAAAACGTCAACCCTGGAAATGGTAACTTTTTGATAAGGATGAGTATTATATAAAAAAAGCTTTTTGCTTGATTGACGAGAATGAGATTTTTGTAAATGATGAGATTCGAAATCATTTTTTGTTATGATTTCACTCCCAGATTTAGTTGGCCATTGTCTTGACCGCAATGGCCATTTTTTTAATTTTTCGAATGAATCTTAAGAATCTCTTTTTCCAACTTCTCTGCATTAAAAGGAAATTGAAAATATCCGCTGGCCCCTGAGGGAGTGCTAGCGTGAAGTTTTGCTTTCTCAGGTGAAATGGCCTTGGCCATAATCATGGTTTTTGTATGAGGCATCTTTTGTTTAATCTGTGCTGTTAATTGATTAATGGCCTTAGGATTAACATCAAAATTAAAAATCACTAACTGAAACTCTTTATATTTTAAGCACTGATTAAGCTCAGGCAAAGTACTTACGATTTTATAGTTATATCCCTCTGGTAATAGAGACTGGGAATTTTTAAAAAAGTCAGACTGAAAATCAAAAAGAATAATAGGAAAGTTCAGCTTAGATGGGGTGTCCGCTCGTTTATCTAAAAATTCATCAACAAAATGATCACTTTCATCGCCATTTGTACTGGCATTAAACTCTAGGCCTGACACCATGCTGGCCAGATCATCTTCTTGTTGTTTCTGTTTTTGTTTTAGCGCATTTAAATCTAAAACAACTGTCGGCTTATCGTCTTCGTCAACACTAGACATTTGGCCCTCCTGCAAAATGAAACATATATGCCTATCGGCTTCTGGTTAAGAAAATTTAACATGATTTCAGCTTTTTGGGCATGTTTGTATGGTAACACTCAAGTTATTGCTTTTATTTCCGATAAAGGCACTAAGGAATAAGGTGAAAATAATGGCCTTAGATGATCTGGACCTCGAATTCGAAGACGAAGAAGAGGCAAAAAAGAAGAAGAACGATGCCGTGCAAGTGGACGTGGATCTAGAGTTTCAGGCCCCTGAAGGGGGTGGGAAACCTCGTCCGATCGTTAAGCCCACTGCGCCCAATGGACCGAATGGTTCAGCTCGAAATCCGTCAGCTCCTGGAGGAGAAATAAGAAAAATTAATGAGGCCCGTAGTGGCACCCCTCTTAAAAGACCAATTCCTGGTGGTACTCGTCCTCCTATTTCTGGTGCTAATGCTCTAAGAGTTTCTGATGATATTGATAGTTTAGAAGTTGTAGAATTACGCCAGCGCTTACATCAAGTAGAATTTGAATCAGCGGTTAAGGTCGCGACCGCTGAATATAAAATGGAACTTCTCAGTGAAGTTCTGAGCGACGTTAAATTATTGGACCATCAGATTGGTCAACTACTGGCCAGAATCAACGCTAAACACCCTGAAACTAAACAAGAAGCTCTGATGGTTAAAAAGTTACTTGCCGACTTCACTGCTAAAAAAAGAAAATAGTTCATCCCCCAAATCAAGGATGAATATTCATGACACTTCTTCTGGCCCTACTTTTTAGTTTTTCCCTCAATGCTCAATCCATTAACAAAGTTTACATTGAAGATCTCAATCTAGATTATGTAGCACCTTTGGGTAAAGGGAGTTTAGTAAAATTGAATTTGGGTTTTGGAAACATGAAACAGATGGCCCCTTATCCTGTGGAAGTAAGTGTGCAAGAAGAGGCGATCTTCGTTCTTTCACCTGTGGCCGAAATCACTTGGGAAGATTATCCAAAATTTTTGTTAGACATTGATAAACTAGGTGCTACTCATCTGAATGCTTCAGTCAGTAAAAAAGAACATTACCTTAAGGCCTATGATCTTACCTTTCGACCTAAAAAAAATCAGCTCTATGGATTAAATGGGGTGAATCTTAAGTGTATAGGGAATTCGGCCTCAAAGGATCTGATTCAGAGAGTTTTTGATGATTGCCGTGAGAGCTTGGAAGGCAGTGTGAGCAAGATGAATGGTCCTCTTATGCGTTATATTTTGGATGTGTTATCTGATCCACCAAACAATTTAGTCGAAGAGATTGCACCAAAGGATTTAGAAGTTTCAATTAAAAATGGCCAGATCTTTTTAAATCTCGCAGTCAAATTCATCATCACTGCAAGGGCGCGAGTTTGGGGAGAGGTCTTTTACGAAAATGATTATAAGACAATTGCTATTCGCGTGGATCAAATTAAATACGGCATTATTCCAGTAACCCGAATTGTGTTGAGTCAACTTCGATCTCGTGTGAAACATCCTCAGGTGACAGTTACTCCCCCTTGGATTCGCATTCATTTACAAGAGCAGACAAAATGAAAAAATTCCGTGAGCATATAAATGGAATTGAAACACTTAGTGTCATCTCGGATGACCCTAAAGTGGCCGTGGTTTTTCTTCACGGTTATGGGGCCAACATGAATGACCTTTTCCCTTTATGGGAGATATGGCATCAGAATAATTTTAATTGGTATTTTCCAAATGGCGTTTTGCCTTTGCCTATGGGTAATTATGAAGGACGTTCATGGTTTTCCATTGATATGGAAAAATTAGAGAAGGCCATGCGAGAGGGAACTCATAGGGATATGGCCAGTACTGTACCTGCAGAATTTGAGTCGACCATGAGGCACCTCGAGTCCTATCTTATGGAACTTGCCACTCGCCACAAAAAAATTATTTTAGGTGGTTTTTCTCAAGGGGCCATGTGTTCATCCCATTTAGCGATGAAATCTCACTTACCAATTGAGGCACTGGTTTTATTGTCAGGAACTCTTTTGGCGCAAGCTCATTTTCCAAAAACGACCAGAGGATTGCCATTTTATCAGTCTCACGGAGATTTTGACCCCATTCTTCCGATTTCTGGAGCAAAGGATCTTTTTAATAAATTACAGGCCCTCAACTTTCAAGGAACTTTTCATGTTTTTAAGGGAGGACACGAAATTCCATCATCTGTTCTTAGTGATGTGAAAACTTTTTTAAGTCAGTTCTAATTTCTTAAAAGATAAAAAAGTGCTTCTTGAGTGGATCGCTGAAAACTTGTTTTAAAGTCATCCAGAGAAATGATCTGCTGATATCTTTGGGCGCCCAAGGCCGCTCCGGTATAACCACCATGGATGTCTGTGAGTTTGGCAGCATCCTTAATGGGGTCCAGATGGGTAGGATCTTTAATGAGGTATCGATAATCTTCGGCGTGAGTGATGAATTCATAAGAGAGAGTCATCAGAAATGGTGCCGCGTGGGCCATTCTTTTTGAGTGGCCTTCAGCAACTAGTTTCATCGCCAAATAATAGGGGACATAAAAATGATAAATAGTTTTGTTGATTAAGTTTTTAACACTGGGTGGATAAAATAATTGTCCATAACCTTTTTCAGTATAGTCTAAAACCATACTGATGGTATCAATGGTATGGGCCAGGAGTTCTTTGTTCACAGCAAACGGTGGACGACCTTTGATCTCACGCTTATCTAGGTAGGCCAGGTGGAGTTTCATGGGAGAGGTGTCTTGAAGAAGTACAGCGATGGCCCCAGCAGCATGAAGCTCATTTTTGAAATGTTTCATCGTCACATTCCAAATATTAGCATCCTTAATTTCTCCAGTCAGGTATTGGGTGAGATGAAAATTAAGGTCTCGAAGATAGGCTTCAGTATTTTTATGATTAAGATGATCAATTAACTCTTGTTTAAAGGCCACAAAAACAAATGAACTTGGAACCCACTTGTTACTATTTGTGGGATCTTCAGAGTTTTTGATTTCTGAAAAAAGAATATCAAAATCTAAGATCTCGAGCTCACGTTTGACGGCCCGTTTACAATCGCCTTTTTCATAGGGCATGTGGCGGTTACATCGATTGGAGATGACTGAATAAAGTGCATATTGTCTAAGGCCTGGATGATTAGCAATAAAACGTAATAATGAGTTGCCCCGACCAGATTCTCCTGAGGAATTAATTGACGCAGAAGCATTAAATGAGAGGATCATTGTTAAAATGAAAACGAAGTGGCGCATAAGACTCCCACAAAAAATGTTTGTTCCCTAAAAGTAGGCGTTAGTTCCTCTGATGGTCAACCAAAAACGTTGATTACGCGCATCCCAATGGGGACGAATTTTCCAGTATTTAAGATTTTCACTCCTGAGACTTTGGCCTATAATAAGAACATCATTAACCTCTCGATTAATATGAGTTCATCTTATGACTATTTCCCATGACTTTTCCTACGTTGCCTCATCCGATAATAGTTTTATCGATTCTCTTTATACAGATTATAAACGTCATCCAGATTCTGTTGATCAATCTTGGAAACAGTTTTTTCGAGGTGTGGAATTTGCTCTGGCACGTTCTGAAAATGCCGATGGGCAAGTTCATGTTGCCCCAGGGAATTTAGGCAAAGAGTTTAAGGTTTATCGATTGATTGATTCTTATCGTGCTCGAGCACATTTAGTTTCAACCACGAATCCTATTCGTGATCGAATGAATCGTTCACCTAAGCTCGATTTAGAAGATCATGGCTTGACGAGTGCAGACCTCGAGGAGAGTTTTGCAATTGGAGAGTTGGTAGGATTAGGGAATGCCAAACTTAAAGATATCTTGGCCCATTTAAAAAATATTTATTGCGGCAATATTGGAGCTGAATACGCTCATATCAATGACTCTGAAATCAAAACCTGGTTTCAGGAAAAATTTGAAAATGGCGCTCGTGATCGTCAGTTTGGTATAGAAAAGAAAAAAAGAATTTTAAATAAACTTAATGAAGCTGTGGCCTTTGAAAACTTTTTACACACAAAATATGTGGGACAAAAAAGATTTTCTCTTGAGGGTGGAGAAAATACCATCGCGGCCCTGGATGCTATCATCAATAAATCTGCTCAGTACGGAGTAGAGGAAGTTGTAATAGGTATGGCCCATCGAGGACGTTTAAATGTTCTTGCAAACGTTATGGGTAAAACTTATGACTATATTTTTAATGAGTTTGAAGGCCAGGCCACTCCGGATCTGACGATGGGAGATGGAGATGTGAAATACCACATGGGTTATGCTTCTCAGGTGATCGCCACTGGAGGCGAAAAAGTATATTTAAAACTCATGCCCAACCCTTCACACTTAGAAGCTGTGTCGGCCGTCGTTTTGGGGTATTCCCGAGCTCAAGGGGATACTTTATATAAAGAAAATCCGGATAAAATTCTTCCGATCATTATTCATGGTGATGCGGCCGTTGCAGGCCAGGGCATCGTGTATGAGACAGTTCAGATGTCGGCGCTCAAAGGTTATAACGTCGGAGGGGCCATTCATTTTGTGATCAATAACCAAATCGGTTTTACGACCGATTTTGATGACGCACGATCTTCCATCTATTGTACAAGTGTGGCACGAATTCTTGAAACACCTATTCTTCACGTGAATGGTGATGATGCGGAAGCTGTCGTTTATGCTGTCGAATTAGCGGCAGATTTTAGAGCAAAATTTCATAAGGATATTTTTGTTGATATGGTTTGTTACCGTAAACACGGGCATAATGAATCTGATGAACCTCGATTTACTCAGCCATCTTTTTATAAACTGATCTCAAAACATGCTAATGCGCGTGAGATATATAAAGATAAACTCATTGAGGGCAAACAGATCGAAGCACAACTTGCGGTTCAGATGGAAGAGCAGTTTAAAAATCTTCTGCAAGATCGTTTTAATTCAGTTAAACAAAAACCACTTCCTTATCTTTATCAAAAACCAGAAGAGCAGTGGAAGTCATTTCGTCGCTCAAATCCTAAGGATTTTGATTATTCTCCTAAAACAGCTGTGCCTAAGGCCTCACTTGAAAAATGTTTAAAGGCATTGGTCACTTTGCCTCATGGTTTCAAAGCAATTCAGAAAATTGAAAAACTTCTTGAAGAGCGTGGTAAACGTTGGAATGAAGATCAGATAGACTGGGCCATGGGTGAACTTTTAAGTTATGGATCTCTTCTTGAAGAGGGCATTCATGTACGCATGTCTGGCCAAGATTGTATTCGTGGAACTTTTTCTCACCGTCATGCTGGAGTCACAGATGAAAATGCTAATACTCGGCATCTTTTTTTAAATAGTATCTCGGATACCCAAGGGCGTTTCCGTATTTATAATTCACTTCTTTCTGAATACGCCGTTCTTGGTTTTGAATATGGTTATTCTTTTGGATGTCCAAGCACCCTTAATATTTGGGAAGCGCAATTCGGAGATTTCGCCAATGGGGCGCAGACAATCATCGACCAGTTTATTGCTTCAGGAGAATCAAAATGGCAGCGACAATCCGGTGTGGTCATGTTTTTACCTCATGGTTATGAAGGTCAAGGCCCTGAACATTCGAATGCTCGTCCAGAGAGATTTTTACAACTAGCGGCAGAGTGGAATATGGTTGTGGCCAATCTCACAACTCCGGCCAATATTTTTCATATCCTTCGTCGTCAGGTGAAATGGGATTTTAGAAAACCACTTATTATCTTCACTCCTAAATCTCTTTTAAGGCATCCTGACTGTGTGTCTACGGTAAAAGATTTAACTGATGGTGGCTTCCAAGAGATTATTGATGACTCTTCGGTGAAGGCCTCTGAGGTCAAACGGTTAATCATGTGTTCGGGTAAAGTTTATTACGATCTGAAGGCCAAACAAGTTAAAGATAAACGTAAAGATGTGGCCATTGTCCGTCTTGAGCAGATTTATCCAATGCCTGAAGAGCAGAGCTGGAAACTTCTTGAGAAGTACAAAGGTGCTGAAAAAGTGTGGGTCCAAGAAGAACCAAAAAATATGGGAGCGTTTACGTTCCTTCGCCGTTACACGCAGTTTGATGATTTTAAGCTTATTGCTAGAAAATCATCGGCCAGTCCTGCAACAGGATACGCTAGTGTTCACGCTCAGGAACAAGCAAAAATTGTGAATGGTGCATTTGCTGAAAAAGTTGAATTAGTTTAAAAGGATAAGTTTATGGTTGAAGTTAAAGTTCCTGCTGTCGGTGAATCTATTAGCGAAGTTACTATCGCTACCTGGGTTAAAAAAGATGGAGATTATGTAAAACTTGATGAGATTATTTGTTCCATTGAGTCGGATAAGGCCACTCTTGATATCTCTGCACCTAAAGCAGGGAAACTCAAACTCCTCGCTAAAGAAGGAGATGTGGTTAAAATTGGCGCAAAAATTGCTGAGGTCGATGAAACAGCTTCTATGGCCGCATCTACCCCTGTGATCGCAGCATCTGAAACTAAAGTGGCTTCTCCTGCTGCTCCAGGGTCTGTTGCTCAGAAAAATTTTCCTTCACCCGCGGCCTCAAAAATTCTTTCAGAAAAAGGTGTTGATGCTGCTTCCATTCAAGGATCAGGAAAAGATGGAAGAATAACAAAATCGGATGCTCTGGGTGCTTCTGCGCCAGCAGTGTTGTCCCCTGTTATAGGAGATTCTGAACTTAAGGCCCTGGCCCGCGCTACAATGTCGCAATCATTTTCTCGTGAAACAAAACGTGAAAAGATGTCAGGACTCCGTAAGACGATTGCCACTCGTTTAGTGAATGCAAAAAATACAACTGCGATGCTCACAACTTTTAATGAAGTGGATATGAGTGCTGTAATGGAAATCAGAAAAAGATACAAAGATTCATTTAAAGAAAAACATGGCATTGGTTTGGGTTTCATGAGCTTTTTCACGAAGGCCGTTTGTGCTGGCCTTAAACAGTTTCCAGCAGTGAATGCCATGATTGATGGCACTGACATTGTTTATCATAACTATGCTGATATCGGTGTTGCTGTGTCAACTCCAAGGGGACTTGTTGTTCCAGTGATCCGTAATGCTGAATCTATGGGAATGGCGCAGATTGAATCAAAAATTGTTGAACTAGCTACTCGTGCTCGGGATGGGAAAATAACGATCGATGAAATGCAAAATGGAACTTTCACGATCACTAATGGTGGAACATTTGGCTCCATGTTATCAACTCCTATCATCAATGCCCCTCAGTCAGCTATTTTAGGCATGCATAATATAGTGGAACGTCCTGTCGCGATTAATGGACAGGTTGTTATTCGTCCCATTATGTATCTGGCCCTTTCTTACGATCACCGAATTATCGATGGACGTGAATCAGTTTCTTTTCTCAAAGCAGTTAAAGAGATGCTTGAGGATCCTTCACGCTTACTCTTAGATGTATAAAGGATAAGTTCACATGGAACAGTTTGATTTAGTTGTTATTGGTTCAGGGCCTGGTGGATATATTGCGGCCATTCGTGCCTCTCAGTTAAAAATGAAAGTGGCCATCATAGAGAGATACAAAACTCTCGGGGGCACATGTCTTAATGTGGGTTGCATCCCATCCAAAGCATGGCTAGATTCATCTGAACGTTATCATGAAACCATTCATACCCATGCTCTACACGGTATTGATGTGATTGATGTGAAACTTAATGCAAAAAAAATGAGTGAGCGAGTTTCAAAAGTGGTTGAGGGTATCACCGGTGGTGTGGCCTTTTTGATGAAAAAAAATAAAATCACTGTCATAAATGGTCATGGCTCATTTAAAGATGCCAATACGATTGTTGTTAAAAATGATTCTGGCACTCAGGAGATCAAGGCCAGTAAAATCATTATCGCTACAGGATCAAAACCATCATCCCTTCCTGGAGTGATCGTGGATAAAGAAAGAGTGATCACATCCACTGAAGCTTTAAAACTTCAGTTGGTTCCGAAACATTTGATCGTGATCGGAGGAGGAGTCATTGGTTTGGAACTTGGTTCTGTGTTTCGTCGTTTAGGTTCAGAAGTTTCTGTGGTGGAGTTTGCTGATCACTGTATTGCTTCGATGGATACTGATCTTGGTAAAGAGCTGCAAAAAGTTTTGAGCAAAGATGGAATCAAATTTTATATGGGCCATGGCGTGACCTCGGTGAACCGTAAGGATCATGAAGTCACGATTAAAGCAAAAAATAAAACTTCTAATGAAGAGATCGAACTTAAGGGCGACTATTGCCTTTTGGCCGTGGGGCGACGTCCTTATACAGAGAATTTAGGTCTAGAGAATGTTGGACTAAAAGTGGATGAGCGTGGGCGTATTCCTGTCAATGAGCATCTGCAAACCTCAGTTCCTCATATCTTCGCTATTGGAGATGTGATCAAAGGTGCTATGCTGGCCCATAAAGCTGAAGAAGAAGGTGTTTTCGTCGCCGAGTTTATGGCCGGTCAAAAACCTCACATCAATTATAATCTTATTCCCGGAGTGGTTTATACTTGGCCTGAAGTGGCCGGTGTGGGTCAAACAGAGCAAGAACTCAAACAGAAAGGTCTTGAGTACAAGGTTGGAAAATTTCCTTTTTTGGCACTAGGACGTGCAGTTGCTTCAAATGAAAAAAATGGTTTTATCAAAGTTCTCGCTGATAAAAAAACCGATGAGATCTTGGGTGTCCATATGATAGGGCCAAGAACTGCGGATATGATTGGTGAAGCTGTGGTGGCCATGGAGTTTAGAGCTTCTGCTGAGGATATTGGGCGCATTTCACATGCCCATCCAACGTACTCAGAAGGCCTTAAAGAGGCCTGTCTTGCTGCCACTGAAAATCGTGCCCTCAATAGCTAAATTATTTTTATGCGGCCATTCTGAAGGGTTCGCCTTTCCGTTTGGCCTGTAACCAATCTTTCATTTTGAAAGCGTCATCGATCAGATAAAATTTAACCTGCCTTAGATCTTTGCAAGTAATAATGAGGGTGGCGAAATGATCATCTTCGTTTCCATCTACTTCAACCATAAAGATATCCTGATACATCAAAGTTTTACTTCCAAAAAAATGAATCTCAAGGTGGTCTTCATAACAATCAACTTTGTGCTTTAAGTTATAAAAATAAAATCCTGCCACCATAAAAACTAAACATCCTCCAAGAGAAAAAATGAAATTTGAGACAGGCCCGAAAAGTTCCATGCTCACTGTCAGAAAACACTGAATAGCATACATTAGAACAAGAATGGGCATCATCCTAACCATGTGATCCAGATGTTTTTCACGTGTAATAGAAAACTGTTTCATAAAATTCTCCCTTGAAGGCTCTTCGGATATTCCTTGCAGATCCTTATAGAGAAATAACCCGACAGCACAAATCAAGAATACCTTTCCCTTTGTCACCAACCACTCAAAGAGATAGAATAGGGTATCTAAATTCTCAAGGAGTTCGCTGTGTCAGAAAAGAGACTGGATTCTTTTAAAACCCGTCGCACGTTAAAAGTTGGTAACAAATCTTACGACTATTTCTCATTGAAGGCCGCACAAGCAGCTCATATTGGAGATGTCGATCGCCTGCCTTATTCACTTAAGGTCTTGCTAGAAAATCTTCTGCGAAATGAAGATGGTTTTACCGTTTATGGCGATGACATTAAGGCCATGGGTGAATGGACTAAAAATAAAAAATCATCTCGAGAAATCAATTATTATCCTGCACGAGTTTTGATGCAGGATTTTACTGGTGTACCAGCAGTTGTTGATTTGGCGGCCATGCGGGATGCCATTAAACAAGTTGGCGGAAATCCTCAAAAAATTAATCCTCTAGTACCTGTTGATCTTGTGATTGATCATTCTGTGATTGTGGATTACGCAGGGGATGCAAATTCATTTGAAGCAAATAAAAGACTTGAGTATGAAAGAAATGCTGAACGATATAAATTTTTAAAATGGGGCCAGAAAGCGTTTAAAAATTTTCGTGTTGTTCCTCCTGGAACTGGTATCTGCCATCAAGTAAACCTTGAATACCTAGCACAAACTGTTTGGACTAAAGAAGAGGATGGAAAAACTCTTGCATACTGTGACACATGTGTGGGCACAGATTCTCATACAACGATGGTGAACGGACTTTCTGTTCTTGGTTGGGGTGTGGGAGGTATCGAAGCAGAAGCCGCGATGCTTGGCCAAGCTGTAACGATGCTTATCCCTGAAGTCATTGGATTTAAATTAATTGGTAAAGTTAAAGAAGGGGTTACGGCCACTGACGTTGTTTTAACAGTCACTCAAATGCTCCGTAAAAAAGGAGTGGTTGATAAGTTTGTTGAATACTTCGGTCCAGGTCTTAAGGATTTAACTCTTGCTGATCGTGCGACCATCGCAAACATGGCCCCTGAATATGGAGCGACTTGTGGTTTTTTCCCAATTGATGAGAAGACCATCGATTTTTTACGTTTTACAGGAAGAGATGAAGACCGAGTTCAACTTGTAGAAGCTTATGCTAAAGAGCAAGGCTTTTGGAGAGATGATCATAAAGAGCCTGTTTTTACAGACACTCTTGAGTTAGATCTCTCAACTGTTGAACCCTCTTTAGCTGGACCTAAACGTCCCCAAGACAGAGTCTCTCTTTCTAAAATCGCTGATGGTTTTAAATCAGATTTAGTTTCTCCCACAGGATTTAAGGTCAACGCTGATGATGTGAATAAGGCCCAACATGTAGAAGGTAAAAACTTCACCATCACTCATGGAGATGTGATGATTGCGGCCATCACCTCTTGCACAAATACATCCAATCCATCAGTTCTTATCGGTGCGGGATTAGTAGCTAAAAAAGCGAATGCCCTTGGACTTACAATTAGGCCGTGGGTGAAAACTTCCCTTGCTCCGGGCTCTCAAGTTGTGACTGATTATCTAGAAGCTGCAGGCCTTCAAGCTGAACTCAATAAGCTTGGATTCAACCTTGTGGGGTATGGTTGCACCACTTGTATTGGTAACTCTGGTCCTCTTAAACCAGAATTTTCTAAGGCCATTAAAGATGGAAACATCACGGCCTCAGCAGTTCTTTCTGGAAATAGAAATTTTGAGGGACGAGTTTCCCCGGATGTGAAGGCCAACTACTTAGCTTCTCCTCCTCTGGTCGTGGCCTATGCAATTGCAGGAAACGTAAAACTTGATTTAACTAAAGAGCCGATCGGGAAAGACCAGAAGGGAAATCCTGTTTTTCTTAAAGATATCTGGCCCACTTCTCAAGAGATTCAGGAGGCCATGAGTAAGGCCATTACTCCTCAAATGTTTAAATCTCGTTATGGAAATGTTTTTGCAGGCGACGCTGATTGGCAAAAAGTTTCAGTGGCCGAAGGTGAAACGTTTCTTTGGGATGCAAGTTCAACTTACATCAACAATCCACCCTACTTTAAAGGTATGAAAAAAGATCCTGAAGCCGTTAAAGATATCCATGGCGCTAAAGTGCTTGGTCTATTTGGTGATTCGATCACAACCGATCACATTTCTCCTGCGGGATCATTTAAACCGGATACTCCTGCGGGAAGTTACCTCGTTGGCCGCGGAGTAAAAGCAGCAGACTTTAACCAATATGGCGCTCGTCGAGGCCATGATGAAGTCATGACTCGTGGTACTTTTGCTAATATTCGACTTAAAAACGAAATGGTAAAATCTGGTAAAGAAGGTGGTTACACAACTTACGTTCCAACAGGTGAAGAAACCACGATCTACGATGCTTCAACAAAATACCAGGCCGCGGGAGTTCCACTTGTGGTTTTTGCTGGTAAAGAATACGGGACAGGATCATCAAGAGACTGGGCCGCAAAAGGTACACGTCTCTTAGGTATCAAGGCCGTTGTGACTGAAAGTTTTGAACGTATTCACCGCTCTAACCTTATAGGTATGGGTGTTATTCCTCTTCAATTCACTGGTTCTGATACAAGAAAAACTCTTCATCTAGATGGATCTGAAACGGTCACCATTGTAGGTCTGACTGATATGAAGCCTAAGGCCGTGCTAGATTGTGAGATCAAACGTGTGAGTGGTGAAGTGATCAAACTTAAACTTCAATCACGTATCGATACGGCCAATGAACTTGAGTATTATAAAAACTCAGGGATCCTTCATTACGTTCTTAGAAAATTGAATGCCTAAAATAAAAGAAGGCCACTTTTAAATAAGTGGCCTTCTTTTATTTTTAGGGATTTGAGAGCAACACTTGTTGGCAAATGGAGAGATCGGTTATCATTTTATCTACACTCTCAAAGTTCTCGCGCTGATGAATATCTAATTTACACTTAAGAGTGCTTTTATTTGGCATGATTTGCTCATACTCGCACATTTCTTCTTGAAGGCCTGTGACTTTTTCTTCTACCGTAAATCCCTCCACCACGGGATGGGGATAAGACTGCTCAAAAATGCTGCAGGCCTTTATGGCCGCTTTTAGTTTTTGCTCATGGGTCAGTTCGGCTTGAGTTATAACAACTGCAGTTATCGATGGTGTCGCTTTTTGGGCCATAGTATCCCAGCGCTCTTTTTGACATGGACTCTCGTCACTGTATTTACAACCTTTTTCAAAGTACTCATTAGCGAGATTATTTTCATTTAACTTGAGTAAAAAATTTGCATAATTATGACAGCCTTTGGCAAGTTTTTGAATATTACATCCTAAGCGGGAAGCTTTCATTCCTTCAGTTTCCTCGAAGGCCCAAGTTGTCATGGAAAAGAGAAGGATTGTAAGAGAAAATAGTTTCATGGCCATCTTATCGGATAACGAGAAAAAAAATTGAGATGATAGTCAGATCCTTCTTCTCTTGTTTAGAATAAGGAGATGGGAAATAACTTAAAAAAAAATGTTCTGATAACAGGTGCTTCTTCCGGTATTGGAAGGGCCATGGCCCTTATGATGGCAGAGATGGGGCATGAGCTTTATCTGGTGGCCAGACGTCGTGATCGACTAGAGGAGCTTGAAAAAGAGATTGCACGTAAGGTTCATCTGCTGCCTTTTGATGTGAATGATCCAAAACTCATTGTAGAACTGCAAAAAATTTCTGCTGGAAAGATTGATGTACTTATCAATAATGCTGGTCTGGCCCTAGGTAGAGAAAAAGTTGAGAAGAGTGATTTTGCTGATTGGGAAAAGATGATTTCAACCAATATGACGGCCAATTTCAGAATGGTTCATACTGTTTTACCCTGGATGCTAAAAAATGGAGAAGGGGATATTATTAACCTTTGTTCCGTCGCGGGCCATTATACGTATCCTGGCGGGGCCGTTTATTGCGCCACTAAGTTTGCAGTACAAGCATTTACACGGGTTTTGCGAGAGGAAACTTGTGGCAAAAATATTCGTGTCATGCAGATCTCTCCTGGTATGGTGGAAACAGATTTTAGTAAAGTTCGATTTAAAGGTGATGAAAAACTTGCGGACATGGTTTATGCCGGAATGACGCCTCTCACATCAACAGATGTGGCAGAGATGATGGTTTTTATGCTTTCCCGACCAAGACATGTCGTCATAGATGAAATCATTACGATGCCTACAGATCAGGGATCCCCCACTACCGTCTCAAGGAAGGAGTCGTGAAAGTTCTTGAGGCCAACTGTGTGACCTCCTCTTATCAAAAAAGGCAACAGATCAGTTTTGATGAAAACACTGGTCTCATTCTTGACGTTGGAGAATTAAATTTAAAAGCAAATTATACTTTTTCTGATGAATGTCTTTTATTTGCTGGCCTCGGTGATATTCACATTCATGCTCGGGAAGATGTTTCTGGAAAAAATACCTATAAAGAAGATTTTTCTTCCGCCCATGAGGCCAGGATCAATGGGGG
>CAMCZE010000025.1 GCA_945885655.1 Bacteriovorax stolpii
GAATCTTCTTGAGCCTTTCGGTCCTGGACACGAGCGTCCCGTTTTTCGCATGAAAAATGCCACCATTCAATCTTATCGAATTATGAAAGATGCTCACGTAAAGTGGACTTTTTCAGGCACAGGTAAAAACAAAGTTCTCCTTCAGGGAATAAGTTTTAACTATCTCGGAAAATGGAATGAATCCACTCCTGAAGAACTGTTTGAACGCCAAGCTAAGTCTGGCCTCACCGTTCAATTTACACTGGGTATTAATCGTTTTAATGGAAATGAATCTATCCAACTTATGGTGGATAAACTTTTTCCAGGCCAAATTTAGGTTGGGCATGTTTTTGTATAATTGGCCGGGTTATCAATGGCGAAGCTCTGCGAAATGAAATCATATCAATGGCGAAGCTCTGCGAAATGAAATCATATCACTGGCGAAGCCCTGCGAAATGAAATCATATCAATGGCGAAGCTCTGCGAAATGAAATCATATCATTGGCAAAGCTCTGCGAAATGAAATCATATCAGTGGCAAAGCTCTGAGAAATTAAAGGCCAGCATCATGTGAAGGTCTATTCTCACACGACTCTGGCCTCTAAGATTAAAAACTAAGAACGTTTAATTTCTAGAGATTCAATAAGAACGTCCGTTTTGGGACGATCCATCATTCCCGTAGGAGTTTCGCCGATTTTTTTTACGATATCCATACCACGAATCACTTTACCAAAGACTGTATGACGACCATCGAGGTGAGGTGTCGCTGCAAGGGTGATAAAAAATTGCGATCCATTTGTTCCAGGGCCGGCGTTGGCCATAGAAAGGATACCTTCACCAGTGTGACGAAGTTCACGATTGAACTCATCACCAAAACGGTAACCAGGACCGCCACGGCCGCTACCTTCTGGGCATCCGCCCTGAATCATAAATCCACGGATCACACGGTGAAAAATAAGACCATTATAAAATGGGCCTTCTTTATTTGTTTTTTGTTTGCCTTCAGCAAGGTTTACAAAATTCCATACAGTTTCAGGGCACTCTTTTGGATAAAGTTCAATTTCGAACTCTCCAAGTGTTGTTTTAAAAATGGCACTAAGTCCATTCACTGTTTCTTTATGGTCCACTTTATCCTGTTTCATTGCTCCGAACATTACATTTCTCCCTGGTTAATCACAAGCTCGCTCGTCGACACTTTAGGTGACGGGGTCACAATATTAATTTTTATTTTTGAACTTATCAATTTAGTTATCTCGATTTGAAGACCGGGTTTAAGTTTAAGATCTCCAGCATATGGGGTAAGCCACTCGGATGACAAAAGATAAAAACCCACATTTTCTAAACCGTTTTCTTTAATCCATTGGTTGAGGGCCGACTTAGAAAGGCATGAACTAAAAAGAATCGGAAGTCTCTCATTAAATTGCTCCGATTTGCCCATGGCCAAAAGATCCGCTATTTTTTTCTCTTTAATAAAACCTTCTAACCAAACCACATCAACTTCTCTAACAGATTCAGGAATATTAAATTTACGAACCCCACCTCTGACTTGTTCCATGGAATTTGAAAAAAAACTCGCCTCTTCAACTGGTTTTAAAAAACGAGATGTCGTAGATCGAAAATACTCTTCTAAGCGATCATTATAGAGTGCCTGAAGTTCGATCAGTTGCACGTAATTTAACTGATAAGAAACTGCTATCTTGGGAAAATCTAAATAATGAAAAGAGTTTGTTTTAAAACACTTCCCTTCTGAAGAATGATTGATCCAAGCTGGCAGCTCAGGCAAAAAATACTGCTCTACTCCAGAAGTTTGATACCCCACTCTTTCGATATCGGCCTTGTTATTTGTAAGCGAACAACTAACTAGGGTTAGCAGGACTAAAGATTTTAAATATTTCATCTTCTATACCTTTTAAGGATGCCAGATCTGAATCGAACCCATGATTAAACGAAGGTTCTTTAGGAGTCAAAGTAAAATAACCCAATTCATTTGCATCTAAATAAATAATGGACAGATCTTTAACAAAATCATGAGCGGATAAAATATTATCTACTCCGATGGTTTTAAGATCAATCAGGTTGTTTTCTGGATGTTTTAATCCATTTCTAAAATCAGGTTTTTCTAACGTGAGAAAAAGTCTTTTTGTATCGATGAGCTGGTCGACGGCAGTAACGTTATGGCCTGAAAAAAAATTAAGTCTGGGAATCGGTTCAGCAGGTTTAGGTTTTTTTGCCTGAATAAAATCATCTAATTCCTGCCACTCACGAAGTTTTTGATGGAACTCAGAGACTTCCAATTCAAATTCATTCTCCATATAATGTATTATATCTCGAAGTTTTTTAGCACTCGCAGGAGTTGCTTGTTTAAAAAACATAGCAAAGGGATCTTCTTCCGTACTCACGACAAATAAACGGGTATGGATATCTTTGAGCCAGCCCTCCAACGTGATCAAAACCTCAACAGCAAAACCGCCTGAACCAATAAGGGCCAATTCTTTTGTTTGAGTGGTGAGATGAGAAGCTTTATCTAAAGCTTGCATGCCATAAAAAATCTTATCTTGCCCAATTTTTCCTTCACCAAGTGCTCTACCCGAAGCAGCAAGAGATGGAGCTTTATTGGCACGTCTAAAATCCAACACAAGATCAAAGTCTTCATACATTTCAAGATTTGACTGTAGAGACTGCATCATCTCATCAGAGAGTTTTTGGTAAGTTTCCGGATTTGACTCTTTTTGTGATTTAACAAATTCTTGAGGGTCAACTTGGTAGATCACACGAAAGAGATCATAAAAACGTGAATGTCCTGAGATGTTTTCCGTTGGGCCCAAAAATCTCTTTGTTACGGAGACTATAGGATAAGGCCTAACCACCTGAACCGTTTTTAAGAATTCAATTAAAGGCAGATAATAATGATTTTTCCAATCATCTTGATGCTGTTTTCCTAGAGTTTCAAAACCCAGAGTTGTTGAGCCTTCAGTATAAATGCCTTCCCCATGGTTAAACCAAGAAACTGCCGCTCCATGATGATGAAATCGAAGTGCCGCTTCCAAAGCAATAGGTGAAGAACCAAAGATGGCCAGCTTCATAATAAAAAGTCCTCCGAAGGAGGTCTTTTTATAACAAAAAACTCTTAATATCGCGACGATTAAAGGAAATAGACCTTACTCTCACCCTTATCCAGGCATGAGAATTCAGCGTACTGATAAATAAAGTCAATGAAACTAGATAGGGCCTTAAAACTTGGTAGAGATGTATCAAAATCCCCTCCGAAACGCAGCCAAGCGTCACCATCTTTATCCACATATTCAGTAGCGTGTCGAATAGTTACAACGGCGGGAAGATAGGAGCCCTTTGTGAAAAAGAATTTCAATGAAAGCTCTGTATTTGATTTAAACTGATTTTTGGCCTTTAAACTAAATGGAAGCTGAAGCTGGCAACCATCTCCAGAGATATCCAAAAGCTTAATTGGAAATGAAGATCCTTGGTCGTCGACAACTGAATAAACTCCAAGAAATTCTTGGAAGACCACCCGCTCAAAAGTTCTTCGCTTTTGTTCGATGGATTGTTTTCTTTTAGCACTAAAATCTACAACTTTTTTATCGTCCGACATGACCTCTCCTAAGTGAGTACTTCACCTACATATCGACGGACGAGGACTAAAAATGAGGATTAAATATAAAGAAAAACGTAAAGACGACTCTTAGAGTACGACTTTTTCCAAGATCCCTAGAGTTTCCGGTGCCATGAGTTCCCGAGCTAATTTCTCAAAATGGTCCGTAATGTCGGTTATGCATACCCGTATTTGTCGAGGACCATGAGACTTCTCTATTTTACCTAATTGAAAAAGATACTCGAGCTGCTCGGAGAGAACTTCTCCTGATTCAACGAGTTTTACGTGCCCACCCAAGACCTTAAGTAGATCAGTCCTTAAAACAGGATAATGGGTGCAACCTAGAATAACCGTCTCTACTTTCTGCTTTTTCATTTCCTTTAAGTATTTTTCAGCAATCATTTCAGTGATCACATCATTAACCACCCCCTCTTCCACCAAGGGAACAAAAAGAGGACAGGCCTGCTCAATCACTGTAACCCCAGGATCCATTTTTTGTAATGTTTCCTGATAAGCATGGGATCTTATCGTCGCAGATGTTCCAATGACTCCAATCTTTTTATCAACACTTATTTGCAAAGCCGCTGCAGAGCCGGGTTCAATGACATTAAGAAGCGGAATTCCTTCATATTCATTTTCCCCTAAAAAAACGGTTGAAGCTGAGTTACAGGCAATGATCAATGCCTTCACATTCTGCTCCTTTAAGAATTCTAATATCTGAAGACCATACCGACGGATAGTCTCTGGAGATTTATTACCATAAGGTAAACGGGCGATATCTCCTAAATAACAAAAAGATTCATCAGGAAATTTTTTGGCCAACTCTTTAAGCACTGTAAGGCCACCAAGGCCTGAATCAAAAATACCAATAGATTTCTTCATTATTTACTTCTTGATAACATGTCTCTGAGTTTTGTGATTTTTTCTATATTTTTTAAAAAGTCAGGAGATAAAAATCCTGACTGCACTAACAGTTTATCAGAAAGAAGTGATTTTAAAAAATCCTTTTCCCAAACTGGCGGATAATGAGTGGTTGAGTTCGTACGAGCAAGATCCATGGCCACTCGAATGGATTTTGGCCGAATTTTAGGAAACACTTTTTTAGCGGCATCGTTATTAAGAACAGTTGAATGCTCCATACTTTCAGTGAGTTTTTTCCCAACTTCAGCATGTTCTGGGATGGCATATTCTAAAAGTTTTAACAAAACCTTAAGTTCCACTTCAGGAATCTTAATACGTTTACGCTTAAGTCCAGCAAGCTCTGAATAAATATCCAAAAGATCTCCATAGGAAGCAACATCTGGCCCTCCCACCTCAAGAATCTTATGCCCAACATGAATATAATCCACAGCGGCCACTAAATACTTAAGAAGATCATTCAGGGCAAGAGGTTGGCAGGTTTGAGATAATAGATTCATCTCAGGTCTTATAGGGAATCTCTCAGACAAGGCCTTGATCATTTCAAATGATAAAGATCCTTCCCCTAAAATGATACTCGCTCTAAATTCTAAAACGGGCAATCCACTTGCTGCTAAAATGGATCCTGAAAGTTCACGGCTTCTGAGATGAGGAGAAAGAGTCACTCCTTCAGGAACTAAAGCTCCGAGGTAAACAATGCCTGCAACATGAGTTCGAATCCAATTGAGAAAATTTACAGCAGCTAACGATTCATAATATTCAAAGTTGCCATGACTCTCTTTGAGACCATGAACCAAATAAAATGCTTTATCTATTTTCCCAATCTTTGGTAGAGAACTAGGATTTAAAAGATCACCCTCAATCCATGTCACACCTTCTTTTTTCATCGAAGGATCAATCTTACGGGCAAGGGCCGTAATTTTATGACCTTCCTCGAGAAGTTTCGGGATAAGTGCACTTCCTACAAAGCCATTGGCCCCAGCAATTAAGATATTCATGAAAGAACCTTTTTGGCAGAAATCACATGCCATTTTAAGTGCTCACCAAAAGCACGCATCACCATTAAATGAATGAGGGCCTGAGACCATTTATAGATAAACCAAGGAAGGGCCGGCCTGAATTCATGAATGGCCGCCATCACATAACGACGGTCAAGCACTTCTCTAAACTCTAAACGTCCTCTTTCCTGTTTGCCTGATAAAAAACCACCTACAATATATAAAAGCTGTCGATCTGATGTATTGATCTCTTTACTCTGCTCCAGGATTAAAAGTTTAAGAGCTGGATCTAGAAGATAAAACGTGCAACGATCACCAACAATTTCCACCTTAATCAAGGTTGAGAAAAATGTGGGAAGCCATCTGAAATATTCATGGGCCACCCAATCCGCATTTCGACCTTCCGGCAAAACCAAACGTTGAATAGATCTCACGTCTTTTTGAACAGGAGCATAACCACTATAAACCTCTTTTACTTCTCCACTTAGAGCGATTTCAAGAGCGCGATCTAGAGATGTGCTTAAGTCCTCTTGATAAGGCCAAAGATGTTCTGGTTGAGCGAGCATCTTGTGTTTTAAACTTAGCACTAAAGGATAGACTAGGTTCTTAGGGACTCCTGTGACTAAACTTACCCAAAAGCGCGAGATAAAAAGTGGGATGATATTTAGAGAATAAATTTTTCTTTGTTTTCTAATACGAGTTGCGGCCTTAAGAATAAGCCCTTGATAGGTAATAACCTCTGGGCCACCAATATCATATGTGTTCCCTTGGACTTCAGGCAAATACAGAACTTTTCCAAGGACCTTAATCACATCTTGAAGGGCCACTGGCTGGGATAATGTTTTTGTCCATGCTGGACAAATCATTACTGGCAATCTTTCAATGAGCTTTTGAATGATCGTAAAGGATGACCCTTGAGGACCTATGATAAGACCTGCTCTCAAGACCGTAGTCTTTACATGAGAATTTCTGAACGTGGTTTCAACTTCCAAACGGCTACGTAGATGCCATGAAAGCTCTTCACCAAGAGGAATCATTCCACCTAAGTAAACAATATGATTTAACTTAAACTTTTTAGCGGCACGGATGAAGTTATCGGCCATGATGAGATCAAAGTCATAAAATGTTCCTTGAGACAAAGAAGCTGAAGGCAGCATAGAATGAACAAGATAATAGGCTTCCGTACAACCTTCCATGGCCGTACTAATATCTTTGAGTGAAAAAAGATCACACTTTTTCCAAATAAGGCGTTCACGTTCAGAGGATCTCACACTTCGTGAGAGACCCACAATTTCAATGTCCTCAGACTTCAGAAGCTCATCAATTAACGCGCGTCCAATGAATCCACTAGCACCCGCAATGAGGATTTTTCTCATATAAATCCCTGTGAATGTTTCAACGACTGTAGCATAATCAACTCATGATTTTTATGAGAATCTTACCTGGATTTCTTAAAGAGTTGTCAAAACATGTCCCAACGGTGCTTTTTAAGGTCGTTGAGTGGTCTGAACTCACTGCAGAACTTCCGAAATTATCTAGACGCGTACTACAAAAAGAAGGTTACAAGGAGCTTTTTGATAAACAAAAAGAGTTCCTACAACCCCTTAATGTTGAGCTTCGCGAAGAATCCATTTCTCCTCCAGAGAAAATAAGTAAACATGCGGCAGAAAAATGGTTACAGATTTATTTCGGCCAGCTTCTTTCCCCTCATGGCATTTTTTTAGACCTTCGCCCCACTTCTTATCAAATTCAAGATGATAAACTCATTTGGAATCCTACTGGTTTATGGACAAAATTTGGCCCACATTTTCATGAAGGCCTGATGGAAATCTATGAAGGTTTTTATTTTCAAAAAGAAGAACTCTACCGAGGTGGGTTAAAAAAAATTGGTCTTATTTCTGAAGACTGGTCTGAAAACGATAAAAATGAACTGGCAGATCTTTTTAAAGCACAATTCGGTGATTCCATAGAATCTGAAATGACTTTTGATATTGAACACTTTAAGTCATCTATTTTTAAAATTGCGAATTTCCTCTTAATAAAAAAAGTGACTATAACAAAAGACTTTCTGTACCTAGGACTCTATTTAGTCACTCTTTATGCCATTCTTGAGGAATCCCAGGAGAAACTGGCCGTTAAAAAAATCTATCTTGATACAAAAAGTCGCCTAAAAACCTGATTACTTCATTTTCCATCTAAATTTTAAACGCTTAGCTGTCGATAACTTCAGCATAAGGATCCGTTATGAAAAAAATGTTAGCGTTTTTTGTTCTCATCTATATTCCACTCTCTTCTTGGGCGGCCCCCAAAGATGTAGTGGAAACATACTTGAAAAATGCCAATGAAATTGTTCGTCAAGAATGTATACGTCCTGAATTTTCAATTCCTCAAGGTAAAGAATGTCTAGCAAACCAAACAGAACAATCTTTTAAAAACTTTCAGGATTCCCTAAAAAAACTTAAAGATCTAAACAAAGTACCTGGTTCTCCTCTGAGAAGTCTGATGGGAGATGATCTTGAAGAAGATAAAGAAGGCTCTCTGGTTGTGAGGCAGGCCCGTTTTCAAAACTCTCTAGAAAAACTTATCCGTGAAAAACCAGAAGCTTTAAAACAAATTCCGGATCTAGACAATTTTTTAAAAGATCTCACTGTTTATAATAGTGCTCGTCGAACTTTTCGAATTGTCGCCTTGGATAAAGACGAATGTATTCATCCGGAATTATCTTTTCAAGATGAATCTATACCCGAACTTAAAGGGAAAAAATGTAAAAAGACTTGTGAAATTAAAAAGAAAGCAAAAACTTCAGGTTCAGAAAAAGGCTCTCACCTTTATTGTCAAAAATATGAAGTCGGTGCTAAGGGCAGTGCTCAGAAGATAGCGGCTAAAGATAAAAATGCACACATCCAGTCTTGTATGATGGAGGAGCCTTTTTTAAAAGATGCCCCACTTTGTGCTGCTCCTTTAGGGGAGTCAACAAATGAATGTGTCGTTGGGGATTTTGCTAATAGCGTAGGTCTACAGGGTGGAAAAGAAACGGTCGCTGCTCTTCTTCAGTCAAGTGGTGCCTGTGGTTACATGCAGATTTTAAGAATGAGGGCGGTTTCTCAGTTAATTGAATCCTACAAAGACTTAGTTGATGAAAAAGTTCCTATGCCTCAAGGATGTAAAGAAAACTTCGCTGATCTCTTTGATAATGCCGGCAAAAGAGACAAAAAAAATGAATCAAGCAATTATGTCAAACCACACAGGATTGGAAACTATCCTTCCTTGATTAGAGCTTCTGCAATCAAAGTCACAAAACATTTAGAGAAAATTACTCAAAATGACAACGCCCGTTTAGATCTCTTCAAAGTTAGAAATAGTAGACCTACTGGTGCAACGAAAGAAGAGCTGGATGAGTACGCACGCCTAGAAAGTGAAAATGAACAACTCCGAAATGAAGTGGCCGAAGAATATGGAAAATATCCTTATCTCTCAATTAGAGACTCAGAAGAGTCTCCCTATTCACAAACAAAAATCGTAAACTTCTTTGCCAATGAAAAATCAGATGAAACGATAAAAAATAAAGTTTTTACTCTTAAGTCTCACGTTGGATCTGACCTCCAAACAAGCATGGAACAATTTTGTAAAAATGAAAATCAAGGCGGTATCTCCGGCAAAGATCTTGTTTCCAACTCGACCCTAACTCAGGCAGTACTTGCTGGGGATAAAGGACTTGGAAATTTACCTGGTTTCAGTAATCTTCAAAGCTGTCTCTCCAACGCCGCAGGAAACAATACCGTTCAAATGGCCGGGACAATTGGTATAACGGGCGCGTGTCTTACGGCAAGTTTGATGGCGGCCCCTTCGATAGTGGGAAGTTTTGTAATCGGTGCCGGATGTGGTGCCATCAGTATTATGATGACTCTCAACGATCAACGAGATAGTGCTGAAAAGGCCCTCGGAGTCGAGGCCTGCCGTAAGGCCGGAGCAGCTGTTTGTAACGTTCAACAATACAGATCAGCTATCACAGCACTTGAAGATGAACAACGAGGTGTTGCACGTGATATAGGTCTCGAAACCGCCTCTAACTTGTTACCTCTAGCTGCTGGTAGCATGGGTATAGTGCTCAAAGGCCTTAAGGCCTTAAAGGCCAGCGGTGACGTTAAACAAGTTACAAGAACTGAAGCTGCCATCTCACAACTAAGAAATTCCACTCGTTTTAAAACTGTGGCCAAAGAACAAAAAATTGAGCTTCTTGCAGACCTCATAAAAAAAGAAGGTCTGATTGTTGATGAAGCCGAGCTGATCAAACTTGTTGATGAGCTTCCTCCCACGAAAGGAGTGATTGAAATTTCAGAAGCACTAAAAACGCCTACGCTTTCAAGCAAACTGAAAAGCACGATGGATCTTTTTGGTCAGACTGGAAAAACCAAAATGAATGAATTTCTTTTAAAACTTTCTGAAACCAAAGATGCCACTAGAACTAAATTTTTAACAAAAATCAAAGAAAACCGCTGGACACCTGAAAAGATCAAAAAGTTGATCGACGACGCGCTAGAGGCAGGGAAGAGTTGTAAATGAAAAATACATTTTTTTTCACCCTTTTTCTTCTTACGCTCCTTAACCAAGAGGCCTTTGCAAGCAACACACGGGCCTGTGATGTATTCGGTGATTCCCTTGATGTGGCCTTAGATGAAACGACAGGAGTACATCCTACTTCTTCCTCAGATTCTAAACTTGATACAAAAAACATCAGGCCCCAGATTGTCCCAGAAAAATCTCCGACGCTTGATGGATCTCTCGACAAAAAAGATGAGATTAGTCTTGATATAGACTTTAGTAATCAACTTGATGCGACAGCAAAAAGTGGAGGGAGAAACTCAGGAAAAACGTCAGTAGGAGCATCTCCCAGCAATGCTAACAAATTTAATCTTAGAACAAACAAACCTGACCCTACGCCAACTTTAAGTCCTATAGATAAAAGAGATGAAGTTTATTCAACAACAACCATTGGAAGACCAAGAAGAGCTCCAAAAAAGTTTGTTCTTAATCTTAAGAAAAAAATTGAAATAGAAGTAAAATCTAAAGAATACTACGTTAATCTTATTAAAAACTGGGTTGGAAAAACTTCCGAACAAAATATGTTAGAAAGCTGGCCAGAGAACCACAGAAACGGCAGGTATTCGGTTTCATACATAAAGGGAGGCCTCAATCAGACATTCCTTTATCATACAAATGAACTTCCTCTTCATATTAAACCTGGTAGTGCTGAACATATTGCCTGGGCAAAAATACATGGAGAAAACTTACAGGTTCCTAAGTTTCCGATTAAAGTAACATCGGAAAATGTTGAACAATTGGCCCTTGAAAAAATGCGTGAGGAGGGCCTATATAAAGCTGCCAATCAAACATTCACATCGGCACGACTTAACGGCAAACAATTCATAGAAGTTGCCGAGCTCACAGAAAGAACTGGGTTTCAAAGATTTGTTGCCGGTGATGATGCAAGAAAACTTCGTGCAGCTCAAGAACGTATCATCGTGGGAGATCAAAAAACAATACTATATGGTGATAACCGCACTCCTTTAAAAATGAACGTTCAAGAGGCCAAAAATTATCTAATAGAACAAGGTTTTGTGAATACAAAAAAAGAACTTGATTTAGAACTTCTTGATAATCACCTCAACGCCGCAGAAGAAGTATTTATTCAACTTCATGATGTTGGAAAAAACGTCTCAACTAGGCTCATGCCACAAAATGCTTATCTTAACCCTTATCGAAAAATTCATCCCGATGGTATTTCTTCAAGGGTGATCTCCATTGAAACACAACAAACTGCTCTTCCGGAAACTGAAGTTTTAAATGGGGAGAGCATATCCCTAGGAAATACAGAATCAACGAGGGCCGAGGAAATCGCTGCGATGAAAATCGCGACAAGGAAAGAGGAAATCGCTGCGATGAAAATCGCGACAAGGAAAGAAGATATCGCTGCGATGAAAATTATCGCAAAAAAAGAAGAAGAAATTAAATCACTTCCTCCGCCGTCTGCACAGGACGAAGTAGAACTCATCCTGGATAAAACACCAGTTCATTCGATTCCTGAAGGTTCAGTGACTGGAGTGGAACCTCCTTTAAGTCCAGAGGCCTATATTCCCGCGGCACCTCTGGCAGAAAAACCGAAAAAAACTATTCTTGATACCCATAGTGCAATTGGATTTGACTTTCTTTTTGGGAAAAATGTCATTTGGTCGAAGGAAAAATTGCGATTTATCATCATTGATATTTAACCTGGGATGCTTTTATGAACCAACTCGTAGATCAGCATTTTTTATTTTTCAAAGAAGCTCGGATATTATTTAAGGAGTGGCATGATGCTCTGTTGTGTCTGGCCTCATCGTGCAAACCCAAAAATGAACTTGATAAAATGCTTTGTATTCTCCATACACTGAAAGGCAATTCTTCGATGGCCCGTTTTGAGAATCTCACGGATCTTATTCATAACCTTGAAGAGAGCTTAATCAATATGAAAATGGGTGACGAAGAATTATTCATTGATCATGTTGCACTAAGGACACACTTTAATAAACTCAAAATATGTTTTGAAGTTTTACAAAAGGATCTAATAGGGCCGGAAACGATTGAAAATCCTCATGAACTAAGAAACCTTCATGAGTTCGCAAATCGTTGCCAAGAAGTTGTAAAATTTGTGGCATCAGAACTTCATAAGGATGTGCATTTCACTTTTGAAGGTGAGAACCTTCAACTTACAAATGAATTTATAAGTGCGCTCAATGAGGCAACTTCTCATATCTTAAGAAATGCTGTCGACCATGGTGTATCCCAGAAAGGGAGAGTGCACATCACAGCTTTTATGACTCATAATAAGTTTATCCTTAAGATAAAAGATAATGGCAAAGGCATGAATTCAAAAGTCATCTTCAAGAAGGCCCATCAAAAAGGTGTGATCCCTCACAAAGCAAAAATTGCAAATTACACAGAAGATCAAATCTATCATTTCTTATTTCTACCAGGATTTTCTACAGCGGAAAATATAGATCATATCTCAGGCCGAGGCATTGGACTTGATGCCTCTAAAACAAAAATAAATTCCCTTAATGGAGACATCGAAATTAAAACATCGCCTCAAGGCACCATTTTTTCAATCATTATCCCTGTGCCAAGTAAGAACAACGTTTCAGTGGCCTAAAAGCTCTCGTGCCTCAGTGAAATCAGAAATCATCTTATCCGTCATACCAGAAAGTTCTTCTTTTTTATGAGATGTTGCCACACCCACGATCACACAACCTGCCCTCTTTCCAGACTCAAGTCCAGCGAGAGAATCTTCAAAAACAATACACTCAGAAGGAAGAAGTCCCATTTTTTTAGCACAAAGCTCATATACCTGGGGGTCAGGCTTGCCTTTTGTCACATGGGTTCCATCTACGATGATAGAGAAAAATTTTCTTAGATCTAGCCTGTCTAGTACAAACTCCACGTTTGAGGGCGGGGCCGAAGTCCCTAGAGCGATTTTGATCCCCTCTTTTTGAAGATGATTAAGATATTCAACCAGACCTTTAAGAGGCGCCATATGAGGGATATAGAGCTTTTTATAAAGATCCTCTTTCTCTTTGGAGAAGGCCTCAATTTGTTCATCAGTTAAAGGCCCAAAGATCATTGGAAAAAGATCTTTATTGGTCTTGCCATTGAACTTATCTCTATAGATTTCAGAAGTTAGTTTATAATTATACTTATACGCAAACTCCATCCAGGCCATAAAATGATACTTATGGTTATCAACGATCACTCCATCCATGTCAAAACTCACGCCTCTAATCTGCATATAGGTCCTTCTTAAAAAGAATTTACTCTCAATACAATCGAGAACAAAAAAACAAAGTAGTGAATTAAGGTTTATTCTTAAAACTCATGCTTTCAGCTGGGCCCGTAAACAAGGTCCCGTTCCAGCTTTCTAAAAGATTTAAGCTAATCGTTGTTTTATCCAGCTGACAAACGGAGATGTCGTAGTTAAAAGAGCTCAGTTTCCAAGAATCCATTTTACCAGCGACTGCTCGACATAAAGTGGTACCGGGACGCTCAACATTGAGTAGTTGTGGTTTAATTTTTTTAATGGCCTGAATGAATTTACAATCATTTTTCTGGCAATCTGGCGTGATAAAAAAACTCTCCTCCCTCATAAAACATAACAATTTATCTTTTTTATTCACTTTTGTTTCTTTACAAACATAATCGCTGCTCCAACTCTTCGAAGAGAAACTTAAGATGAGAATCCCTAAAATAAGTTTATTCAAGTGTTGTAATGCCATAGACATGTTCCTTAAAGTTTTTTTCTGACAGCATATAATATCCTGGCATGCCTGCAACAGAGCGTGCTTTTGATCCATAGGGCGGAGACCAATCTTTGCCCCAAGAATTTTTAACAAGATAATAACATCCCGCTCTTTCTTTGACTCTACCAGAAAAATCCTTGGTTGCTTCTTGCCACATTCGTCCTACAACAAGACTTGCATGAGCGCTATGTTCTTCTGATTTACGAGTATAAATAAGTCCGTATGAATAATATGAAATGCCCACTGGATTATGATTTTGTAACTTCTCATTCATTTCTTTGAACATCTTCTCTCTGGACTCATCATAGATAATCTTTTTATTTGTTTTTTTATCTATAGAAGTTGAAAGGTAGGTAAATTTAACTTTTTTTGTATTAATTTTAATCAGATTATTTTTACAAGAATTGATGATAAGAGCATTAAAAAAAGTTGCCACATCTCTAGACTCATTAAAAATATTTTCAAATTCTGTCAGAGGAAATGATGGGAAAGACTTTTGCACGAGAACAAGAATACGATGTTTGTCTTTTTTTGCCTTCTCCACTTCGACGTTTCGAGCAATTTGAAGAATCATTTCAAGGGGATTAGGCATAGAAAAAACATCTTGAATGCATTGTTTAGTGAGATCAATCTTTTTTGAACTTTCAAAAAGATTCATGATTTTTTCATAACTTTTAGTATTCACTTTTTCAGCATCGATTGAAGTTATTAATTCATCAGGACACACTCCGTTTTGATAAGCATTTATTAAAGTGTTTGCCACACTTCCACCAGAGAAGCCGATTAGTTTTGAGACCCCTACTTCATTTGGTTTCTCAGAACGGTCCTGATGTAAACTGGCCAGATGAATCGCTGAGTATTTTTTTTCTTCATTAAAATTCAACAATTCCATAGCAGTATAGGCATAACAGGTTCCCCCAACTTGTAATCGCACCGGTCCCGATTCTTTAGTGAGATCAACGGTACTGCACTCTTGTTCAGTTATATGGGATTGGGCATTAGGATACGGTGTATCTGACTCAAGATCTGCAATGACCTGAGTCTGGGCATGAATTAAAGCAAATGGCAGAGAAAATGAAATAAATAAGTACCATCTCATTTAGTAAGTTTACGAGGATTCGTTTATTAAGAAAAACCGGTAAATTCCCCCTCCCTTCCATTACCCGAGCAAACAAATCAAAAACTCTAGAACTGCTTACAAATATCCTGAGCTAAAGGAGTGAGATCGTTAGATTCAGACTGAAGCTTTTTCAAATAATTCAAAGAAAAACTCTGATGATGAAAACTTCGATAAAATTCCATGCGTTCAACAACGGATTGATCTTGAAAGTGAGGACAATATTTATTGGTTATAATTGGCCCAACTTTGTTCCAGTTTTGTGGAACAAAATATGAATAATTATAGGTTTCATCCCAGTAAGGATTAGCATATTCAAGGATCGTTGGCGTATTTACGAGCACCCATCGACCATCAACTTGTTTAAGATAGTTATCAGTCTCCCCCATACAAAACTTTCGATAGAATAAAAATCCCTGGTAGTTGGCCTCAAGGTCACCGTAACTTAAAACTCCCGTGAGTCCAGTTCCTAATATTGTGGCCTCATTTAAAAGACCAAACTTAATGGCACTTTGTTTAGCTTCATTATCAGTTAATCCCTTTTTTATTTTTTCTAAATAATGCTCCAAATAACGTCTTCCCGTTGAGGAAAAATGCATCAACTTATCAGTGCCGAAGTAAATTCCACCAACTTGAACATTGGGAGAGAGCTTCAAAAAAGGTAAATAAAACCTAAAAGGGTCACGATAGATACTAAGATTGAGATAATTTTTCTCTTCAGGATAAACGTAATCTGTGCCCAAATTATTTTTAAGCCATAGTTCAAGGGGATGTTTTTCAGGATGGATGATTCGAAAATGAGAAGCAATTTTAAAAGTCACTTCTTCACAGCTTTTACCATGTGAAGCTTCTAAAACTCTCTGAATACGCTCATGAAAGTATCTATCAATGACTCTCGTTGAATCGTTTAGCGTCTTATTCCATACCATAAAATTATCAGTTTCAAGAGCAAAAGCAGTAAGTGAAAAGATAACAACATTGAGTAATACAATAAACTTCATAAACTCCTCAGGCAAAATTCTATACTCTTAGATATAACCTCAAAATGATCAATCGAGAACAAATAACTCCTATAGGGTTGCTGTATTACATGAGTCGTTTTGCTGGGCCATGACTCCCTAATGATAAAACTAAACAATTTTCAATTTCAACCGATAAGTCATAGAATAAATTTTTAACCATACAGGTAAAACTTGAGCTTATCACTTCTCATTATAGATCCTGATCCTGTCTGGGTAAAATCCTTAATGACTTTTTTTTTAGAAAAGTCTTTTAAAACTGATGATGCCTATAATGGGAAAGACGCTCAACTACTTATTTATAAAAACAAGTACCAAGTCGTGATTCTAGATTTAGATATACAAAACCATTCCAGCTTTGAAGTCCTGAGATACATAAAACTAAATTCACCTGATATTAAAATCATTGTGACTGTAAAAGATGCCTTACGAATAACAGAGATTGGCATTACTGAATTTGAACTTAAAAAACTGGGTGCTAGCGAGCTTCTAACGAAACCCTTTCTACCAGAATTTTTATTAAAAACCATTGAAAACAATTATCAGATTGAGTCCTGGCGAGATATTAAATCCAATACTGATTCAAAAGAAGCCGAAGAAGTTAAAGCAGGGGATGAAGAATTCACTCGAATTAAATTTGAAAACTTCTTTAGCGGAACCACCACCATTTATGACCATTACATCAGACTAGGGAAAAACAAATTTGTCAAAATTCTTCACGAAGGTGAAAGCTTTGACTCTTCAAGCTTGGCCAAGTATCGTGATGCTGACCTTGATTATCTTTATTTTAAAACCACAGACCGTTTAACTTATATCAACTTCACCAATGAGCTTTTGAAAAAAATAATTGGGAAAAAGTCTACAACGATAGAGAAGAAGGTGAAGTTCACACAAAGTGTCGTGGACAAATACCTGGAGCAAGTTTTTTCCTCTGGTCTTAGACCAAGTTTAGTAGATGAGGGGAAAAAGGTTTGTGAGAATATGTATCACCTCATTGAGCGCGAACCTGAACTTAACAAATTCATGAAGACATATGAAGAATTTAATTCAATGGCCTATGGACATTTATTTCTTGTAAGTTTTTTCTCTATCATAACATGTAAAAATATGGACTGGGCAAGTTCAAGAACCATTGAGGTTGTTGCACTGGGAGGGCTTCTTCATGACATTGGAAAACTTAAACTTCCTCCATCGATGAGGGATAAAAGGCCTGCCCAAATGAATGATGACGAACGTAAGCTTTATGAATCACATCCCAAGCTCGGCGCTACAATGCTAAACAACTTCCCTTCAATTCCAGAATCAGTAAAACAAATTGTTTATCAACATCATGAATGGGCAGATGGAAAAGGTTTTCCTAATAACTTAAATTCAATTAAAATTTATCCACCCGCTAAAATAGTCATTCTTAATAATGAATACACAACTTTTATAACTGACAAAAAACTCGCACCACTTGCGGGACTCAAAGAATTTATCAAAGATAAATCATTGTTTCCCAAATTTGATCCCACCACTATGAAAGCATTAATCTCAGGATTTATGAAGGATAAATAATGCAAAACATAATAGATATTTTACATTCGTCTCATGAGGCAAAGAAATTAAACCTCCTTTCACCTCTATCAAAACCAAAAGGAAAACTTTATGCCTAAGGGAAACTTATTAATTGTTGATGATGAGCCACTACTCCTTAAACGCCTTAAGATGAATCTACAAGAGTATGCGGATATTGTATTCACGGCACCAGATGGAATTGAAGCTCTTGAAATCCTTAAAAAGGAAAAAATTCATTGTGTGATCTGTGATGTCAACATGCCACGAATGAACGGAGTTGAAGTGATCAAAAGAATACGATCCGAAAAAAATGACGTGCCATTCATTTTCTATACTGGCCATGGTAATCAAGAAATGATGCTTGAGGTGGCAAAATATGGAGCATTTGATTTTTTTAACAAACCCAATTTTGATGGTCTTGAGGAAGTTATAGCTCGCGGACTCAAGGAAGGATTTCATAGACCGGATATGAGCAAGGATAATGACACTCTTATAAGTGAATATCAAAAACTTTTAAATGGAATAGAGAACGAATAACATCCTATAACGGTTTAAATGAATCCTTTAAAAAATCTTACATTTGCATGGACCGATGGGCCCTCATTTATATTGCCCGACATGTATGCTCCAGTGGCCAAGGATATTTTGCCCTCATGAATTCAGTGAAGGATTTGGCTAAAATAATAAGATCTTCTTTAAGGACCATTTCATGCACAAGATCTTCTGGATTTTATCCCTCATCATTTTTAGTCTTCAGGCCGCTGCCTATATGTCATCTCCCTGGAGCTTACTTTTAGCGCTGATCACCTTGCCCCTTTTTATAATGGGCGTAATCGACATTAACCAACATAAACAATCCATTAGACGAAACTTTCCCGTGATTGGACGAATGCGCTACCTTTTTGAAATGATCCGTCCTGAAATTAATCAGTATTTTATAGAGTCTAATACGGATGGAACTCCTTTCTCTCGAGAGGAGAGATCAGTTGTGTATCAGCGTTCAAAAAAAGTAACGGACACCATTCCATTTGGAACTCAAAGGAACGTTTACGAAGAGGGCCATGAATTTGTACCCCATTCCATTTCTCCGGTGCACGTAGATCCTAAAGAACTGAGAGTATTGGTAGGTGGTAAAGACTGCACTAAACCTTACCTTGCCTCCATTTTTAATATTTCGGCCATGAGTTATGGATCTTTAAGTCAAAACGCTGTCCTTGCCCTAAATGGCGGTGCAAAGGATGGGTCTTTTGCACACAACACCGGGGAAGGTGGCCTATCTCCCCATCATTTTAAAAATGGAGGCGACATTATTTGGCAAATTGGTACAGGATATTTTGGATGTCGAGATGAAAAAGGAAATTTTAGCAGTACGCTTTTTAGTGAAAATTCACAAGATGAACGGATCAAGATGATTGAAATAAAACTATCACAAGGGGCAAAACCTGGACATGGTGGGATTCTTCCAAAAGAAAAACTAACCTTGGAAATCTCTAGGATTAGAAATGTGCCACTCGGAAAAGATGTCATATCCCCTCCAGGACATTCTTCATTCTCTACTCCTATTGAACTTTGTTTGTTCATTCAAAATCTTCGAAATCTCTCAGGAGGAAAACCTGTGGGCATCAAGCTTTGTATCGGAAGAGAATCAGAATTTTTTGCTCTCTGTAAGGCCATGATTGAGACTAACATCACTCCTGATTATATTTCTGTGGATGGTGCTGAAGGTGGCACAGGGGCCGCCCCTTTAGAGTTTTCAAACTCTGTAGGAATGCCTGGCCTAGACGCTATTGTTTTTGTGGTGAACGCTTTACGTGGATTTAATCTAAAAAAAGACATTCGTGTTTTTGCCTCAGGAAAACTCACCTCTGCATTCGGTATCATCCGTCACCTCTCCATGGGTGTTGATGTCTGTTATGCCGCAAGACCGTTTATGCTCTCTCTAGGCTGTATTCAGGCCCTTCGTTGTAATACCAATGATTGTCCCACTGGTGTGGCCACTCAAGATCCTAACCTCGTAAAAGGTCTGGTGGTGACAGATAAAAGGACAAGGGTTAAAAACTTTCATGAACAAACCATTAAAGGTGTCGCGGAAATTTTAGGGGCCATGGGTGTGGATAACCACCGCTCTCTTACACCCCATCACTTACGTCGCAGAATTTCTCAACTCGA
>CAMCZE010000026.1 GCA_945885655.1 Bacteriovorax stolpii
AATATAATCATAACCCAGCCTTGAAAATTCTGGCCCTCCACGGCAAGTTTTTCCCCTTATAAAACAAGGTGATATGATCAACTTCTCAAGTTTTCCCTCTAAAACTCCGATCCATAGACTAGAAAAACCTTGAAGGGTCATATTATGAAAACTTATTGCTCAGCTTTTTTTCCCATACTCATCTTAATTATCATCACAGGATGCAGTAAGGAGCAATTCGGAACAACCCCACAAAGTTCGACTCAAGAGATGAGTGGTCTTCAATCATTCCAATCTTCCGATTGTATTGATCCTATCCAAGATGATCCTGCCGTAGACATTCTTTATGCTGTAGATAACTCAACCAGTACTGGTATCCAATATCTTTCCAGCGACATTAAAAATGCTATTTCACGTACTGTAAATTCCATTTCAGGAAACTTTGATTACCGTGTCGTTGGAATCAATCTTATTCCAGATGCAAATGATTCTAATCCAAACGATGATTACCAGGTTCTAACAAATTCAACAAAGGATTCTGTTGGCCTACCTATAGATGGTAGACGTATCTCTTCACCAAATTTTTTCGATTTTTTCCAAAATCAAACTAATGGTAATGGTGAGCGAGGCTTAAGCCGGATTTATAATTTCGTTTATGCCAACAGAAACGGTCTTTTTAGAAATAAGGCAAATCTCATCATTGTGCTGGTATCAAATGGCAGAGATATCGACGTGGAAGCAGATGCTGGATTTCAAAATGGTGAATCAACTTTTAATAGCACTAATTACAATACTCGTAAGATAAATATTCTAAGCCTAAAAAATGCCATGAATCTCACCCAACTAAGATTTTTCTCCATCACGGCCCATACACACGCTTGTGTGAGTGGATGGAACTCATCGGTGAGATCTTATAAAAAAATGTCCAATGATATTTATTTAGCATCTGGTGCCACAGACTCTCCTTCAAGTATGGACAGTTATGATTTATGCCCATCTGGTGGAGGTTTTACTAATGTCTATGCCGGTGTTAACCAATCAATTACACCTACTATCACACAAAGAACTTATCGCTTCTGGCCAATCACTTTTGCAACGGCAAATGAAAATATTCTTTCATTCGATAACATTCAGGTTATAAAAAACAACCCTATTACCGGTTCGAAAATAACCGTTCCTAAGTCTCAATGGAGTCTTTTCAAAAATACCAATTCAACTCCAGTGAATCTTCAAATTTTACCGACGGTCGGTATTCCTTATAGTGGAGTCCACTTTGTGCAATTCCAGAGCGGTTCAGAAGTTAAATCTCCAGAATGTGTGATTATAAGATCAACTTCTAAAACAGAATATTTTGGGTATGTGACACTTGCTACTAAACCCGTGGAATCAACAATCCTTTTACGGATCAATAACGTTTCTATTCCCCAAAGTTCGAGCAATGGTTGGACTTTTATGGGTGGAACTCCTATCACTCAAAACATCAAAGTGGTGAATCCTAACGACGCTGCAAGCAGTGAAAATCCACCCGTTATTCAGTCAGGTTTTATGTTAAAACTTAATGGTGCCGATAATTTTTATAAATCTGGAGATAAAGTACAAGTTGATTATACTCCTGCCGGAATTTAAATCGCGGCAGGTGCCTTCTCTAAATTTGATCTTTTAATTGCATTCATAAAACGGATTACGGGATACAACTTCTGCATTTTAGGAAAGTCTATTTCTACGAAATTAGATGCATCTTTAACGATTAGCTCACCAAAAAAACCTAAACTTCTTCCATCATCTAGATGATCCACACTTATTAAAATATTTTTTGACTTAAATTCATCCAAAACAGGATTAAGAAGATAATACTTCACAAATTTCGGAGGTGTATCATCTACCACTCTGACATTTGTAATATCGACAAGTGGATTACCCATGACTTTTTCAATCATCTTAGCAATCAGTAGCTCGGCCTTATCACTGATTCGCATTTTTTTTGCTTCGTCTAAATGTCTTTCCGAATTATAAAAGATAAAAATATGACGAAGCATTTCAATGTTTTTCATCAAAAGAAGATTTGGCAGCTTTTCATCATCTTCTTTAACTTCCATCCATCCCATTTCAATTAAAATCGAAATAACACTTTCAAGCTTCACTTCCATGATCTGGTACATGTCAGAGGTATAAAGCATCATCATTTTACGATTAACCAAAAGACCTGACCCCTTCACTTCACCGTGGGCCTTAAAAATAAGAAATAAAGTTCCCATGATCCTCATGACCTCAATTGGTTTCATGAATTCATAAGTAGAATGTTTATTGCTGTAACTCACAGATGCTTGATTATCTTCAAGCTCTTTAACTTTTGTATTCGTTTTACGTAAACGCGTGACTAGAGTGTTGATAATTGTTTTAAACCATGGATTCAGCGACTGCATGGTTTTACCAAAAGCCGAGAAAGAAATTTCAATAATTTCTACCGGAGTAATGGCCGCGGCAGAACATGATCGTTTACGTCCCGAACCATCCTCATCAAAATAGGCCATCTCCCCTATCACTTCACCAGTTCTTAACACGGCAAGCTCTATAAATCCTTTTCCTTTGGGTTTATAAAGTCTCACCTGACCTTTCTGAATAATATAAAGTGAAAAAGCGAACTCTCCCTCATTGAAGATAACTTCCCCTGGTTTGAGGACTCTCATTCCTGATTTAGGAGCGATCGCTTCTGCTGTCATTATTTAATCTTCTCCACAATTAAACTTAACGCTTCACCACCGCCAATACAGATAGCAGCACAGCCATATCTAGCCTTTTTGCGTCTCATAGCGTTCATAAGCGTTACGATTATTCTAGCACCAGAAGCGCCGATAGGGTGCCCTAAAGAAACTGCCCCTCCCAATACGTTTACCTTCTCATGAGAAATTTTACATTCCTTCATGGCCGCCATCGTAACTGCAGCAAATGCTTCATTAATCTCAAACAGATCAATTTGCTCAACTGAAAGATTTGCTTTTGTTAATGCCTTTTGTATGGCCTCAACAGGAGCAGTAGTAAACCAAGTTGGATTTTGAGCATGTGAAGCAAAGGCCAAAATTTTAAATTATGCCTGAGAAGCGTAAGCATCTCCCCCTAAGACCACTGCTGCTGCTCCATCATTAATAGTTGAAGCATTGGCCGCAGTAATTGTGCCTTCTTTTTCAAAGGCCGGTTTTAGGCCCGGCATTTTTTCAAAGTTTGCCTTAAAAGGACCTTCATCCTCCAATACATCGAGCATTCCACCCTTGTTAGGAACTTTAACGGCCACAATCTCATCTTTAAAGGCCCCCTCTTTTGAAGAGGCCTGAGAACGTTTAAAAGATTCAATGGCAAAAGCATCTTGTTCTTCACGAGTCATCTTGAATTTTTTCACACACTCTTCAGCACAATTCCCCATGGCACGATTGCTGTAAACATCCCATAATCCATCCCACTGCATAGAATCTTTAATTTCATTTGATCCAAACTTATAACCGACCCGAGAATTCATAAGTAAGTGAGGAGCTAGGGACATGTTCTCCATTCCTCCGGCCACCACAAGTTGATTGTCTCCAGTCATAATTGAACGGGCCCCAAGAATGATTGCTTGAAGTCCCGAACCACAAACCTTACCGATTGTTGTGGCCGGAACATTTTCTCCAAGACCCGCAAATAAACTCGCCTGGCGAGCAGGTGCTTGACCTACTCCAGCAGTGATCACATTTCCCATAAAAACTTCTTCCACCTTACTCTTATCCACATTGGATTTAAGTAATGCGCCCTCGATGGCGACTGCACCTAACTTGGGAGCAGAAACTTGTGAGAGAGCTCCCATGAAACTCCCAACTGCCGTACGGGCCCCACCTAAAATATAAACAGTCATATCTGAATCCTTTTTCGAATGAAACGTTGTCTTTCTTTTCCAAATATTTTAATGAAGGGGTAGGTAAAATACCACTAAAAATCTCTTCATTTTAAGGCAGGTCGTCATGCTCGCGCGTAAAAAGACTTCAAAGAATGGAAAAAGTGTCCCACAAGATTGGCTCGAGAGTCTTTCTCGTCTTCTAAATGAGACGTATAAAACTGAATGTAAAAATAATGAACGTTATTTTGATGTCTATGGTCAGATATATCAAGAAGAGCTTCTGGTGGTTGTTTCTTATCTTTCAGAAAAAGCAGAAGCAGAAACTCCCATTACTTGTTTTTTATCCTGTGAAACTGATCAGATGAGTTCTGAAGAAAAAGTTAAACAAACACAAAAAGGTTATGTTGAGGTCGTGAGCCTTCTTTTTGATGAGATTTTCTCTAACTCAGAATGGCATGAATTTGAACCTATCTGGCAAGATGTCACTCACAAACAACAAACTTATTTCTATAAGATTACCCGCGAAAATATCAATCTTACTCTGGAAGCTAATAAACTTTTAGGTGATGGTTTCGAGGATTTTGAACTCGACGATTCAGACACATTTCAATAAAAAAAAAGGCTCCCAGAAGGGAGCCTTTTTTTTATTCATCTTCGTAACGAAGTGAGCTTGAAATCGTTTCAATTCCGATATCATCATCACCATCATCATCATCTGCAGCACTTTCAAATTCATCTTCTTCAAACTCAAATTCTGAAGTGATATTAAGTTCGTTAAGAACACCATAAAACTCTTTATCATCAGATAGATCTGAAAGAAGAGCTTCAATGTATTTTGTTGGATACTTAGAAATAAGCTCCTCAATATACTCCTGAAGTTTGCCTTCTTTTAAGATATCGCGTTTTTTCTGAACTGTTTTCCAGTTGCGAAGGTAGTGAAGGCGGCAATAACTTTGAGTTGTGCGAATATTGTCACAACCCTTTTCTATGCATTCATCATTTTTGGGATCAATAAAAAAGTCCATTGTACCAATGGCTTCAGTAATATCTTTCCAGTTAAAATGCTCACGAAGTTCAGCAATCTCACCGGCAATTTTAGATTCAAGATCGGCCAAAATGGCGTTGTTATATTTTTTTGTGGTTTTTTTTTCAAAAACATCCACATCAACTTCTTCTTCGTAAGCTTTTTTTCCAACTTTTTTACTAGCTTTTGATTTTTTATAATCCTCTTCGAATTCATCAAAATCATCTTCTTCAGCTGACTTCCTTGCTTCCATAGGTTCTTCACCAAAGACTTCTTCCTCTTCGTCATCACCCTTCTTGCTTTTTTTCTTAGAAAGTTTTGCATCTTCCTTAGCTTTTTTGGCAGCAACTTTTTCTTCTTCTTTGTGTTTTTTCTCTAATTCTTTAGCTTTCTTCTTATCATTTTCTGGTTTAGCTTTTTCTTTTGAAATCAAAACTTTTTTATCTTTTAGATCTTTTTCTTTAGCCTTCGGCTGATCTTTTGTAAGGGCCTTAGGTGCAACCTTACTAACAATCTTAGAAGCTGCTTTAAGCATTTGTTCCTTTAAAGATTTTGAAGCTGTGGCCGGTTTTGCAACCACTTTAGGCGCTGGCTTCTTAGCGGCCGATGGAGCAGGTTTTTTTGGGGCCATTTTTTTTGCTGGAGCAGAAACCTTCTTCGCTGGAGGAGCAACTTTTTTAGCCATTTTTATATCTTTTTTTGGAGCAGCTTTCACAACAGGCTTTTTGCTCGCTGATTTTGCTACAGGTTTCTTGGTTGCTATCTTAGCAGCAGGCTTCTTGTTCGCCATACTTTTCTCCTAACAAATTAACTGACTATAATTCTATGAACATAAAACAAATTTAATGGACACACTAGCAAAAGAGGTGTCCATTGACGAGATTTAAATTAATGAGCGGCCTTAATTTCACTCGCTGCAATAACCATTCTTTGTACCTCTGAAGTTCCTTCGTAAATTTCAGTGATCTTTGCATCACGAAAGTAACGCTCCACTGGGTATTCCTTTGTATAACCATTTCCACCACAAAGCTGAATAGCTTTTGTGGTAATCCACATCGCTGACTCTGACGAAAAAAGTTTTGCCTGAGCAGATTCTTTTGAATATGGGAGCCCCGCGTCTTTAAGTGCTGATGCATGATAAATCAAAAGTCTAGAAGCACCGATTTTAGTACTCATATCCGCCAGCATAAACTGGACACCTTGAAGATCAGACAGTGGTTTACCAAATTGAATACGTTGTTTTGTATAACGAAGAGCGTAATCAAAAGCTCCTTGAGCAATCCCCAGGGCCTGAGAGGCAATTCCAATTCGTCCACCATCTAAAGTGGCCATGGCCACCCTGAAACCTTTTTCAGGCTCAGAAAGAATAGCATCCTTAGGAACTTTAACTTTATCAAAGGCCAGCTGAGCAGTTGAAGAACCTTTGATCCCCAACTTGTCTTCAATCTTAATGATTGAAAAACCAGGAGTGCTTGTTTCTACGATAAATGCAGAAATACCTTTATAATCAGAAGTCTTTTTTGTTTTAGCAAAAACGATACATACTCCAGCTTCTTTCCCATTGGTGATCCAATTTTTTACACCATTGATTTCCCAATGGTCTCCTTTATCTTCTGCAAAAGTTGTAAGAGATCCCGCATCTGATCCAGCATTTGGTTCAGATAAGCAAAAACATCCAATCCATTCTCCTGAAGCCATTTTGGGAAGATATTTTTGTTTTTGAGCTTCCGTACCAAAATTTAAAATAGGCCAAATCCCCAGTGAGGTATGAGCAGAAATAAGCACACCGGTTGAGGCACAATTACGAGAAATTTCTTCCACGAGTAATGAATAAGACATGTAATCCATGCCTGCTCCACCGTATTCTTCGGGAACATATGAACCTAAAAATCCGTTTTCACCTAATTTAGTGATAAGTTCTTTGGGAATATGTGCTTCGTGATCAATTTTCATGGCCAAAGGTCCAACCTCTGAATCAGAAAATTTCTTCATCATGTCTCTTACTTCTTTATACTTATCATCTAACATCATATTATTTTCCTTTAAAATTTGCTTTACGTTTTTCTAAAAAAGCAGCTGTTCCTTCTTTCATGTCTTCGCTTCCAAAGATATTTGAGAATTCAATTCTCTCCCCTTTAAGTCCTTCATCTAACGTTAACTCGCCACCTCTTATGAGTGACATCTTAGATTTTGAAATGGCATAAGACGAATTTTTAAGAGTTTGTTCAAACCATCTATCAATGCCCTGTAAAAGTTCATTTTTTGTTTCATAGACTTCCAAAACGATGCCTAAGTTTTTAGCTTCCGTGGCGTCTACATTACGACCAGAAAATATGATTTCTTTTGCCCTTCTCTCACCAACGACTCGTGTAAGCCTTTGTGTTCCACCAAAACCAGGGATAAGACCAAGTTTGACCTCTGGCAATGCAAAAATAGCATTTTTTGAAGCAAAAATAAAATCACAAGACAGGGCCACTTCAAAGCCTCCACCTAGAGCAAAACCATTCACTGCGGCCACAACAGGAAAAGGAAGATTCTCAATACCGACACTTACTTGTTGACCTAATTCAGAAAAAGCTAAAGCCTCTCCTTCATCCATAGGTTTCATTTCAGCGATATCCGCACCTGCTATAAAAGCTTTTTCACCATCTCCCGTAATAATGAGCCCCTTAAGGCCCAGGCCCAGTAACTCAACAAGAGAAAACTTAAGCTCTCTCAAAACCTGAATATTAAGTGCATTCAGTTTTGCAGCTCGGTTAATACTTAATATTCCGACATCACCTTTTTGCTCAAAAGTGAGTGTTTCAAATTTACTTATCATATAGATAAAATCCTTTACCATTTTTACGTCCATATCTACCTGCTGCCACATACTGCTTAAGAAGTGGGCAAGCACGATATTTTGTGTCACCAAGTCCATCATGAAGAACATTCATGATCGCTAAACAAGTATCAAGTCCAATAAAATCCGCAAGCTCTAGTGGACCCATAGGCTGATTGGTTCCTAACTTCATAGCGATATCGATATCTTTGATTGAGGCCACACCTTCATAAAGAGCGTAGATAGCTTCATTAATCATAGGCATTAGTATCCGATTCACAGCAAATCCAGGATAATCCTGAGCTCGCACAAATGTTTTTCCCATCTTTTCAGAAACCGCGGCTACCGTATTAAAAGTTTCGTCAGAAGTTTCAAGTCCCTTTATGCCCTCCACGAGCTTCATGACAGGAACAGGATTCATAAAATGCATCCCGACTACTTTATTGGCCCTTTTTGTAACGGCCGCAATTTCAGTAATAGATATAGAAGAGGTGTTTGAAGCAAGGATAGCTTCAGGATTTATGACTTCATCAAGCTTTTTAAAGATTTCAAATTTGAGTTCCTTTTTTTCCGAAGCGGCTTCAATGACCAAATCACAGGCCTTAAGCTCACTCATATCTAAAACAAATTTAAGCCGAGCAAAAGCCGTTTTAAAATCAGCATCTGACCACTTTCCTTTCTCCACCCCTTTTTCAAGCTGGGCCTTAATAAAGTTGTGACCAAAATCGAGAGAATTTTTAAAAGCATCAAAAAGGACAACGTCAAAACCGGTTTGGGCAGCAACCTGTGCGATTCCTCGCCCCATCTGACCAGCACCAACGATTCCAATAACTTGAACATTCCTCATGAGAAAAAATCCTTGTTTTTAGAGAAGAAAAAAATAAGCTTAAACAATAAGCTCGAAAGATTGAAGAGGTCAATATCGAAACGACTTGCCATTAAGGCTCAATTTGTTTATAACATCGCAATATTTTTGAAAAAAAATGTTCATTAGGAGAACTACTGTGGCGAATCACAAATCATCAGTTAAAAGAGCTAAACAAGAAAAAGTTCGTCGTATGACGAATAAAACAAAAACTGCTGCTTCTCGTACGGCCGTAAAGGCCCTTCGTGACGCTGTAGCTAAAGGCGATAAGAAAACAGCTTCGGCTCTTCTTACTAAAGTTCAGTCATTACTTGCAAAACTTGCAAAGTCACCAGCAATGAAAAAAGAAACTGCTGCTCGTAAGACTTCACGTATGACTAAGCTTGTTGCAACGATCAGCAAATAATTAATTTGCCATAGGCCCTTGATTTAAACAAAATTGAACCCAAAGTATGAAGAATACTTTGGGTTTTTTATTTTCATTAACAAGGATCTCCATGAAATCTTCATTCCTCGTTCTTTTCCTCTCATTTTTTCTTGTATCTTGCGGTATTCAGTCAATACCTAAGGCAAATAACGCTGTAGAAGCTGAATGGGCCGAAGTTCTAAACCAATACAAACGCCGTACTGATCTTATTCCCAACCTTGTGAGCACTGTTAAAGGATATGCATCCCATGAGAAAGAAACTCTCGAAGGTGTGATGGAGGCCCGCGCTAAAGCATCATCAATCCAAGTCGATGCTAAAAACCTGACTCCTGAAAATCTTAAAAAGTTTCAAGATGCTCAGTCAGGGGTCACTCAGGCCTTGGGTAAATTGATGGTTGTTTCAGAGCGCTACCCAAATCTTAAGGCCAACGAAAGTTTCCAGGGTCTTCAGGCCCAACTAGAAGGAACTGAAAACAGAATTGCCATTGCTCGCAGACGTTATATCGAATCAGTTAAAGAGTTTAATGACTTGGTAACAGTATTCCCAACAAGCTTAACCAATTCATTTATTCACAAACTTGAGAAAAAACCACAATTCTCCGTTTCTGAAGCAGAACAGAAGACACCTGAAGTGAAATTCTAATGCCTCTTTTTCTAAGTCTTATACTTTTTTCTTGTATGAATGTCTGGAGTACGGAACTCCAGCTTCCTTCTCTTACATCTCCAGTCATGGATCAGGCCGGATTTTTGTCGGAGGCTGAGCAAAAAGATTTAGCAGACTTAATTTACGAGATCCATACCCATCAAGGTCCACAAATCACGATTCTCACCACTCCGGATCTTCAAGGTTATGCCATTGAAGATTTCTCGATAGCTGTCGCAGAAAAATGGCAGCTAGGAACAAAAAAAGACGGTAATGGACTTCTGATCACAATCGCCAAGGCTGAACGCCAGATGAGAATTGAAGTGGGTGATGGCATTGAGGGCGAGATTACCGATTTTACTGCTAATCAATACATTCGTAACATTCTTACTCCTGCTTTTAGGGCCAGTGAATTTCATGCAGGTCTACGAGCTGTATTGGAAAACATTGCCCAAAAATTTAATATAAAACTTAAAGGTGGCGGAACTCCCGTTGTCAGACGTGCACCGATAAAAGTGAGAAATCGATTCCTTCACTCTGCCTTACCTTTTTTGGTTTTGATTTTAGTCGGTGTGCATCTCATTTTTAGGAAACGTCCCATGGCCCGCGGTATCTTCAGTGGGGCCGGTATAGCAGGGTTAAGTTATTTTATGCTTCCAGGAATTGGTTTAGGTCTAGTTGGAATTCTCTTTTTTGTTGGACTCCTGCTTGGTGTTACAGGCATCTCCAATATCCTATTTGCTCTTGCTCAAGGCAGCAGTAGTGGTTATCGAGGCGGTGGAGGAAGTGGTGGTGGAAGCTGGAGCGGCGGCGGCGGTGGCTTTAGTGGCGGCGGTTCATCAGGGAGTTGGTAGTGCAAGAAATATTATTACAAGACGATGTTAAACTCATAGAAGATAAAATCAAACATTTTGAAATGTCCACGGGGTGTGAACTCCTAATGGTTGTGACAGATGCATCGGATCCTTATCCCGCTGCCTCATGGCGTTTTGGGGTAATAGCTGGTTTTATTTTAAGTTTCATCTTCAGTTACTATTTTGAGTTTCATCATTCTTATTTATGGCCTGTGAGCTTTCTCATCATCACACTTCTCATGGTATGGGTGGGACATTTTAAGTGGGCGAAAAAAATGGCCTTGAGTGATTGGGAAGTGAATCGAGAGTGTGCCGGGAAAGCGATAGAATATTTTCACACTCTAGGAACTTCAAAAGTCTCTCATAAAGTCACAGCAATGATTATGATTTCGATTCTTGAACACAAGATCCAGGTCCTCATAGATGAAACACTCAAAACAAAAATTGATCAGCCCAAACTTGATGAACTCGTTGAACTTATGCTGAAACATTTTAAAACAGGAAATATGGGTTTAGGTCTCACCTATAGTATCCAAAGCCTAGAAGAAAAAATCTTAAATGAATTTAAAGGGAAAGTGAGCGAATCAAATCCATCTGAATTAAAAGATACTATTCATTTTGTAAAAGCTTAAACCATTTGACCAGTGCAATGACATCGGGAAGATTGCCTACTCGCTCGATGGCCGTACGTGGACCTTGAGGTGAACCTGTCTCACGTAGAGCTTTTCTCATTTCCTTAGGACTAAGAAGAATTCCTTGTTCTTTTGCAATCGAACTCACTAAGGCGATAGCACCTGCGACCATAGGAGCAGCGCTAGAAGTTCCTGCGAATACTGCTGTGTACTTGCGATCGTACCCCCCATCAAAAAGATCTCCATATCCTGTGGTCACAACATTCTCACCATATCCGGCAGCATCGATTCGTGATCCAAAATTTGAATAATGCCATTTTTCTCTTTTATCATCATTTTTAACTGCTCCAACAATCACACAACCCGAATCTCTTTTAGTCACATCAAAAGCACGGTCATAACTAGTACTATCTAGGTTGGATCGGTGATTACCTGCAGCTTCAATGCAATGAATGCCTCGCTGTGTGGCCTCTTTTAATTGTTCATAAATGTGGGGCCAGTATTCAACGACAGTAAGCCTTTTGTAATCTGGCCCCACCATCTGCTGTTCGATGAGAAGAATATCCCCTTCATGTAGATTTTCAATGGCGCCTTGGATGGCATAGTTAATACCGTGCTCGTAGGTCACACTGCTCTCCTCATAAGTTCCTTCAATGAAACCATGGAATCCAAAACTAGCATCATGTGCAATACCCACAACACCTTTATTATTATTTTTTGCAGCTAAAATCCCCCAAACTGCCGTGCCATGGTTACTCTTTTCGCAAATGGGATTTTCTCCAATATAAAATGCCTGATCAAAGTTTTCATGCTTTTGGTTAAAACAAGTTTCTACATCAATGATTTTTACATTTTTTCCAGATCCACCAGGAATGTTCCATGCTGACTTAGCACCAATTCCACGGGGAGCATCTAGGAGGTATGTTTGTTTCGATGCAAATGGAGGAGTTTCTTTTTTACTGTCCTCGGTAAGAACCAATATCGCCTCATTAAATGGATTTTTTAGATCAGCTAAAAAATCCGTATTCTTAGGTAATGGAGCAAAATAAGCATGGATAATATCAGGCATTTTAGAGAGATCCCCTAAAATGGCTTCCGCATTTTCTCCATCAGGAATCATGTTCAAAGTTAAGTATCCCCACTCTCCACTCCGAGTTGAAAAGAAGGTTTTAAATTCACCTAAGTGCTCTAAAAAATTTGAATCTGATTTAATTTTAACAATAAGAGTTTGAGAAGAAATGAAACGCTCCATACGAGCATGTTCAATGAGTTCTGAATCATTTTGTAAAACGGCACAAAAAACTTGTGAGGCCCACATGAAGATTAAAAAAGCGAGAACTGGTAGTTTCATAAACTCCTTCCCATAGGAAAAATGAGCTTATCACCGCTTTCACTTTGTTAACTGTCGACCTGTATTTATTTCAATGCTTTATGCTCAGAAACCAAGGTCTCAACGACTGCAGGTTCGGCCAAGGTGGAAGTGTCGCCTAACCCATCATATTCTTGGGCTGCAATTTTTCGTAAAATCCTTCGCATAACTTTGCCAGATCTTGTTTTTGGCAGCCCTTGAGTCAGATGAATCTTATCTGGGGCCGCAAAACGTCCAATTTTTTCTCGTACGACTTCCTTAATGCTTTCGATAAGTTCCATAGAAACTTCTTTAGACTCATAAAGAATGACGTAAGCATAAATCCCAACACCCTTTATATCATGGGGCATTCCTACTACAGCGGCTTCGGCCACATCATGATGCTCCATCAGAGCACTTTCAATTTCGGCCGTGCCTAGACGGTGACCAGACACATTTAATACATCATCTATGCGTCCTGTGATCCAATAATAACCGTCTTCATCTCGACGACAGCCATCACCGGTAAAATAAAGACCTGGGTACTGAGTGAAATAAGTATCCTTAAATCTATCGTGATCTTTGTAAATTGTTCGGGCCTGCCCTGGCCAAGAGGCTTTTATACAAAGTGCTCCTTCAACACCATTACCCTTTAGTTCTTCCCCTGTTTCTGGGTTCACGATAATCGGTAACACTCCAAAAAACGGTAAAGTGGCCGATCCAGGTTTCGTCGGAGTGACACCTGGAATCGGGGTAATAAGAACGCCACCAGTTTCAGTTTGCCACCAAGTATCGATAATATCGCAACGTTTCTCACCAACCACATCATGGTACCATTTCCAAATTTCTGGATTAATGGGTTCCCCTACTGTGCCCAATAAACGAAGTGAAGATCGGTCGTATTTTAAAACTGGCCCATCCCCAGATTGGGCCAACGTTCTTAATGCTGTTGGGGCCGTATAAAAAATAGAAACTTTTAAATCTTCAACTATTTTCCAGTATCTTCCAGCATCTGGATAAACTGGAACAGATTCAAATAAAACAGTTGTCGCACCATTGGCCAATGGTCCATAGACCACATAAGAATGTCCCGTTACCCAACCAATATCGGCCGTACAAAAATAAATATCTTGATCATGATAATCAAAAACATATTGATGAGTGAAGGCCGCATAAGTCATGTAACCACCCGTGGTGTGCATGACTCCTTTAGGTTTACCTGTTGAACCCGAAGTGTACAAAATAAAAAGTGGATCTTCTGAGTCCATAGATGCACATGGAGCAACTGGACGATATTTTTTTATTTCTTCCTCATAAACAATATCTCGTCCCTCTTTCATGGGAACTTTCACATCTGTTCGATGAACAACTAAGACGTGTTCCACCAAGGACAAATCTTGAATAGCAACATCCGTTATGGCCTTAAGGGGTATTTTTTTTCCACCTCTTAAACCTTCATTGGCCGTTATCACCATCTTACATTCAGCATCTAAGATTCTGCCTCGTAACGATTCTGCACTAAATCCTCCAAACACTACTGAGTGAGTGGCGCCCAGACGAGCACAGGCCAAAACAGAGTAAACAAGCTCTGGAATCATTGGAAGATAAATACAAACTCGATCCCCCTTTTTTACTCCATGGGCCTCAAGAAGATTAGTGAGTTTACAAACATGATCATGCAACTCTTGATAAGAAATTTTTTGGTACTCCCCTGGTGCATCTTTTTCCCATATAAGAGCATCTTTTTGAGCTTTGGTTTTTAAATGGCGGTCAATGCAGTTATATGACGCATTCAGTTTTCCATTCATAAACCAAGAATGGTTAACCTGTTGAAAATTGCCTTGATTGGCCGATTCCGGGAACTGAAACCATGTTAAATTTTTTGCTGCCTCAAGCCAGAAGTCTTCAGGATGAGATATGGACCTTTCATACATTCTTTTATAAGAATCCATGCCCTTTAAATAGGATGTTGCCATAATGCTTTTTTTTACAGGGTAACTTTGAATGATTGTCATACCTTAGTCCTTTTGAATTCTCTTTATCATGGTAGTATGGTAATTATTCCCCATGCAATATTTTAATATTCAAATCGCCTCGCAGATTTCAGGTGTTGCTTCAGCGACGATTAGGGCCTGGGAGAAAAGATATAATGCAATCGTACCTGAACGTGCAGAAAATAAACATCGCCTCTACTCTGAAAAAGATATCGAAAAACTTGCTATCCTTTTTAAACTTACAGAATTTGGTCAAAGCATTGGTAAAATTGCCCATCTCGACCTTGAAGAATTAAAAAATATCTTCTCCACTCTCCTTCATCGACCTTATGATGAAAGACAAGTGATGAATACCAATCACAATAATGTTGATTATGAAAAAATACTTACAAGTCTTCATCTAGCTCTTTCTGCATACAAACTTGATATTATTTCACATGAGTTAGAGAAGGCACGCAACTCTTTAACTCCTAAAGATTTTGCTCTAAATATCATTGTTCCATTATTTAAAACCATTGGCCAAAAAGTATACGAAGGGCAAATATCCATTGCTCAAGAACATGCCATCAGTGCGATTACTTCATTTAATGCGGGCCAGATGATTGGACAACATTACCAAAAAAATATCCCTCGTGATGATTTGATCTTAATTACAACTCCTGAAGGTGAATTCCATACCATCGGCATTCTAGCGGCCTCTCTTCTGTGTGTTCATTATGGTATTCGTTTTATCTTCTTGGGACCAAGTTTACCTGCCAATTCACTTTCTGAAATGTGTAATGCTTTAAATGCCAGAAGTATTATTCTTGGTTTAAGTAAGGGGCATGAACTTGATGAGAATAGAACTCTCGATGATTATCTTCAACAACTCAAACAGCATTTAAATCCGAAAGTTGATATTTTGGTTGGTGGAAACCTTAAGAACTACGCAAAAATAGAGTTAGAAAAAAAGAAAATTCCTTTTTTTCCAACTCTTGAGTCTCTCAGTTATTATTTAGAAAAATATTAATCACATTTATAAGCTGTTCCATAAACCATCATCTTTTTTCCGTTGGGAACTTCTTGATTTACATGTAATGCTGTAGCATTAAGTTTTGCTGCTTGGTTGAGGGCCTTATTTAAAGCTAATTCCTTACTCCCCATATCATCTGTACCCACGACTTTTCCCACAGTATTACAACCTTGGCCGGGCTTATTAACTAAGACTTCAATGTTTTTTGCATCATCACTTAACTGTGCAGTAGAAGAGCAAGCACTTACAATGAATAATAAAATTAAGTTTCTCATCATTAGACTCCTTTATGAATTTATGTTTTATAATCATATCTACATATAAAGGATTGGGCCATGAAAGCATTAATACTGACTTTACTACTATCCTATTCTTGTACTGACTACTCGCCCCTAAAATCAGATCCAGCAGGCCTGAGGTTAGAACAAGTAAAAATGGACATCTCTCACCTAAATGAAATCGAATGGTGGGTCGGAGCGAAAAGAAATGAACATATTTCTCAGAGTCTCACTTTTATCGTAGATCTACCCAAAGTCACGGAAGAAGACTTACATATCATTCACAAAGAAAGGGATGTTGATTCATGGATTATTCGCGTAATCGCTGAAAGGCCAAACCAGACTCAAGATATTGGCTCTTTTTATGTGCCTTTTAAACGTCAAATTAAAGGCAGAGTAACCGGAGGAGGTTCTACTCCAGTTAGTGCCACACTAAAAATTTATTATGCAGCTGCTTATGCATCCGAAAGATTCCGCAATATGAATTGCCCAGCCTTTGGCCATAATAAAAAAATAAAAAAGATGAAGATTGAAAGTAGTGATAGCACTTTTGATATTTTTACAAACAAAAGCATGGCCTATGGTGAAAAGAGTCAACAAGTTGAGTTGAGCGCAAGTTCATTTAATGGAGGAAATTCACTTATTGGAAATTATTATTTAGAGATTGCTCCCTACAATTCAGAAAAAAAAATCATAAGAGCGGATTTTAAAAGAATTCCATCTTACATCTCAGTGATTCAAGAAGATGCCATCAAAGTCAAAAGTTGTGATGGTGCTCATAGAGAAACTGATATGTTATTTAAATGAACCTGAAATCTCGGTGACTTGAGTTCCTTCTTCTTTTTTCTCAACACTTGCAGGCAATCGACTTTCATCAAATTTTTCAAAAGTTCCATTTAAAGTGGTGTCATATGGAACGTCAGAAACTTTTTTGTTATTAAGATCTGATTCAAAACTTCCTGTGGTTTTCTGAAAATCAATGGACCACACTGATGTGGAGATCAAAAGAAGAGCAAAAAGACAAATTTTCACGACAAACCTCTCTTATTAGAATCATTCTAACAGATCGGTATGTCGTAAAAATTTAATTAATAATTAAATTGGGCCTGCAGTCTTATAAGACTCCCATTTTCGTGTGACTTATTGCTTCGTCCAGACTGACTAGCACGGTTCATCATCGCGTATGCGGCCGTTAACTCTAGCGAAGGGTTAGGCTGCCACTCACTACCGATTTCCCATTCTGTTGTGGAAATCGCTGTAGCATTATTATCAAGTTTTCTCGCGCCTTCAAATTCTTGAAAACGTACATAAGGAAAAAAGCGATGCTCTTTATAATAGGTCTGATAATTAATCTGAGCATATCCACCTTTAAGATTTTTGGTGTCGACATCATTTGTTTTAGCATCATACTCCGGGCCACGGCCAATATTGTACTCAAGCTGAAAACCAATAGGCTGGGGATAAACGATCAATGTCGCACCTGAGCGTTGATCGTAATAATCCTTATTAGATGGAGCGACATTAAACTTACCTTCATAGGCCTGAACTGAAGCTTCAATGAACTGACCACTTTTTAGCTTAAAGGGATAAGTGAAACGGGCCACACGGTGAAGATCATTATTTTTCTCAGTCTTATTTAATGTCTGACCATTATAAGCACCTATGGCAACCATGCCATAATCTCCAGTTCCTTTAAGATTATTTGAAGTAAGTTCTTTAAACCTTTTACGGATTTCTGTTGGGGCATACATTAAAAAAACACCGGTATCTCGTTCATTTGCCACACCCGTATTAAAAGCATCATCACGGTCTAATGGTGCACGATTAGAACTTGATTGTAGGTTATCAAATCCATATGGAACTTTTGAAATCCCTAAACGTATGCGAAATTCCTTATCATCTGAGAGGGCATAATCAAAATAGGCATCACGTAATTGGAAATAGTTTTGGTTAGTAAGGGCATCGGTTGAATAATCTGGCTGTATATAGATGTAAACTTTGTCTGAAACTTCTCCAAAAAAAGTCAATCGAGCACGACGCATGAAAAAGCCCTGCTTATCACCAATAGATTTATCACAGGCCAAGCAGTTAAGGTCTTTATTAGTCTCACCTAAGCGGTTATAACGGAAATGAGAATAACCTTTAAGTTGAATTTTTTCGTACCACTTAGAGGCCAGGGTATCAGTAACAATCTGTTGGATCTGAGACTTATGGTCCTGGGCCCAGATTTGGGATGTCGCGAGCATAAGAAATACAAACAAAACCTTCATCACATTCTCCTGTCACTTGTGTGCAGTGGTTGTAACCGTAAAGAAAGACTTTGTTTGTTAAAGTTCTGTTAAACCTGAATCAAAAGTTCGAGTTTTCGAAGACTTAATCCTGTAGAAAATACCTTCTCGCCCCAAATTGATGAGTTTTTTGATTATAGTCAGTTCATATGCACTATCTCTTTTTAGCAATCACTTTTTTAGGTTTTTTGGCCTCTTGTGGCAAAAGAATAACTGAGACCACACCTAAGTTGGCGGATAACTTTATTTTTCAGGATCTCACGACCGGTGATCCCATTTTTCTAGAAAAACAAAATACCAGTTGCTCTCGGTATGATTTTGATTCCGAATCCATAAACTTCAAACTACATCTTTTCCTTTCAGGTCGTGATGAATATGTCATGAAAAATTTTGACGGAAGTTTTAATCGTACTCTACTAAAAAACTCCTTTCTGCAAATTATCTCTGAAACAGTTTACGGTGAAGAACATATCTATTATCGAAATCTAGCAGGTCAAACTTTTTTCTCTCAGAAAGGAGGAAAGGTCGTTGATGTTTGCCCTGAAGACGAGGAGATTAGAAAAAATACAATTGAGAGCGTGGCCCTTAATGCTAACCACTATATCGTCGAGACTTACCAGAAAATAAAAAAAATAGATCCATCCATTTCACTCAAACCTTTAAAGATCAGTGTTTCACTCTCTCTTAAAGAAATCACTGAGGTAACCCGTACCGGCAACAAAATTGATCGTGTGGTCATGACTTACATAAATAATGCTTTTTACAACCCTCTTTTACAAACAATTTCATTTGTACCACATGGGGAAGAAGGAAAAAAAAGCTGTTTTACGACAAACCTCTGGGAAATACCTTCAGTGATCTCCCACGAATATGGGCATCATGTTTTTAATTCACTTTTTAAAGAATCTGGCCTCCTAATCAATAATCAGGGTTGTTATGATGATACGTTTTCTGAATCAAAAAATGCTTCAGAGGCCAGTGTTAATTTTGTTATCAATTCATTAAACGAAGGGTTTGCTGATTTCATCTCCCATTATGCCTTACCTGAGAATGAGAGAGGGTTTAAAGGTGTGACATGCCTTGAATCAGTCAGGACGGTCACTTCAGGTTTTTTTCCAAACAATAACAAAAAGATATTTGGAGAAAAATCGTTATCAATTCTTTTTAATGGTTTTACGGAAGCAGATTATTCACCTTTAACTTATATTAATTATTTTGACCCTCATATCACAGGTGCTATTTTCGCGTATACCTCACATGATATTCTTAGTTATTTAGGTGCTGATGAAAAACAAAAGATTAAAATCATGCTCGATTGGGCAAGAAGACTTAAGCTTATACATTCTTCTTTAAAAAATGAAAAACCACGTCACTATCTTGAACAAGCCTTCATTGAAATGATTAAAGTGGCCCTAGCTCAAACAAACAGAAATTTTGATGTTGAATTTTGCCATAAGATTGACGAAAACTTTTTAGACCTCTCAGCTAAAATCTCTCAATGCTCAATATGAACAAAAATTACGTTCGATAAGGTCTCACGTGACAATAAATCTTAAGAAAAAGAATACTGGAAATAAATCCCCAATATACATTAAGATTCCAATCCCACATTAATACTTTGCTATT
>CAMCZE010000027.1 GCA_945885655.1 Bacteriovorax stolpii
CGAGATTTTTTAAAGAGCACAATCCTATTTGCTGCTGTTTCAACTGTTGTTGGTAAAGCAAGTGGTCTTTTTAATGAGGCCTTTGCTGCTACATTCGTAACGGCCGGAAAACTTGGCTACAAAGATGTTTCTCCTCAGGCAGCAAATAAAAAATTATGTAGCACATGTAAGCACTATAAGGCCGATGCTAAAGGTGGAGCTGGTGCTGGACAATGTGTTCTTCCAGCGATGCAGTCCGCCATGAAATCAAAAGAGATCTACGTAAAAGATGCTGCATATTGTAATATGTGGGCGAAAAAAGCTTAATACAAGTTATTATTTTCAGCTTGGAAGGCCTCCTTACATACGAGGCCTTCTTATTTCTACCTCTCATTTAACATCAAACTCATTTTGTCAGATAATGTAAGTATATTTTCTATCCTTACAATGTCATAAGAACTTCTCTGGGCCGACATGGCCCCACCACATGAGGAGTCCTTAGTGAAAAACTTTTTAATGATGACTTGTTTCCTTCTAGTTTCACTCACTGCACAAGCAAAACTAAAAGTGATCTATGGAGAAGATAACCGTCGTGATACCTATGAGACTCAAAATTCACTTTATTTAAAACTCTCCACTGCCACGGCCGCTATGGTGAATATACAAAAATTTTATAACCCCAAAGATACAGGTCTAGTTGATTTAAAAACTTCAACTCTTCAACGATCTCAAAATCTTTGCTCCACAGAAGCTTTCAGTAAACAACAATTGGCACCGACATGTTCAGGCTTTTTAGTTGGACCTGATATTCTTGTGACAGCAGGACACTGTTTTGAGCTTCAACAAAATGCCTGCAAAGGTTTTGCTTGGATTTTTGGTTATGACATGAAATCTTCCTTCCACAATCCAGGAAAAGATATCTCTATCAAAGATAACGTCTACCTTTGTGAAAAAGTTATCGATGTTCAATTAAATGATACATTTGATTATACAATTGTAAAACTTAACCGCCCCGTTGTAGGACGTGAGCCACTTCAGTTTAGAACAACCGGAAAAGTTTCTGAGAGTGCTAAACTTGTTGTCATTGGGCATCCAAGTGGCCTTCCAACAAAAATCGCTGATGATTCTAAGGTGATGGACAATTCCAAAGAAACAACTTTTGAGGCCACTCTTGATACTTTCCAAGGGAACTCTGGCTCGGCAGTTTTTGACTCTCAAACAGGCCTTCTTGAAGGTATTTTGATTCAAGGTCGTAACGACTACGGTCTAAGTGATCCTCATGATGAAAATAGCTGCCGAGTCGTTAACCGTTGTGATGCTGACGGAGCAAACTGTTCTTCACCAGAAGCTGGTGATGATTCCATCAGTGGAGAAGTGGTTTTTAGAATCACTGCGATCGCAACTAAAATTCAAGATGCTTTAAACGATTAATGACTTCAGAGACAGGGAGTTCCACCAGAAGATCTTTTTGATGAGAACTCTCCCCTCTTAAAATTTCTACCCTTGATTTTGACACCCCTAAAAGTTTGGCCACGAATTCTTTTAAAGATGTATTCGCTTCACCATCTTGAGGTAACGCCCTAATTTTTATTTTTAATCGATCGCCATGAAGGCCAACAATCTCATCCCTAGAACTATTTGGCCGAACATAAAGTAAAAGAAGGCACTTATTTTCTTGGGGTCTCAACCAAACTTGCATAATTTCCTTTAAAAACTATATCTAGGACTGTTCGTTGTCCCCACCAGAAGCCATTCACGGTTAATTTCTGCGCTTCTTGAGCGTAGGCCGGATATTCTAAAAGTGCACGACGGAACGAAGGAACACGGAACCAAGGGACTTGAGGGAACAAGTGGTGCTCTAGGTGAAAACCTGAATGGATGGGATATAAAAAAAAATTAATCACAAATGGAAAATCATGAGTAAGCGTTTTAGCTTGTTCCACTTGTTCATTAAGCCCAGTGTGCTCTCCTACAGAATGCCAGCGAAGCAAAAGGGGAGTAACAAAAAAGAGACTTAAAAACCATAAAAGACAAAAGAACTTAAAAAAACCAAAAAGAAGAGGAACAGAAACGACACTCATAAGACCTATCAATCCCCATTTAAAGTCCCATAAATTTAAGGTCCGGATTTCTCCTGATTTTACTTTCTCTTTCATAAACTGACTTAGGTGAAAAAGTGAGATCATCGTGTGATAACCTGAAAAATCTTTAACAACGTGCCATAAAACACTTTTATGTTTTCGAGCAAAACCTATCTGAGAAGAGTTGTAAAAATAAATTTCTGGATCTTTGGTTGCATCGCCTGAATGTTTGTGATGTTGAAGATGAAAATAACGATAATCTTTTAAGTGCATGCCCATGGGAAAAGCACAAAATGCCTGGGCCATACGATCATTCCAATTCCTCGATGGTGAAAGAAGATAATGGGCCCCTTCATGCATAAGAGTTAAAAGATGATGCTGAAGGCCTCCCGTTAAAAAGATGCCAACCAACCACAAAAAAGGATGATGATAAGTTTTAAGGGACCAAGATATCGCCCAAATAAGAAGGTAACAAAAAGCTATTAAAAGGATGGTGGGAATAGAGGATAATTGCCCAAACTGGGAAACAAGTTTCGAAGGTATAGATCGGGCCAGTCCGTACTTTTTCATACAGCATTAAGATAATTGATAAAGGCCATTGGCCAACAAAAAAACATTTCTCTAAGTAAAATCTATCCCCTTTAGGCCTTCTTCTCTCGTGAAAGAAGAGAATAAACGGCAGGCACCACCACTAAAGTCAGAACCATTGAAACTAATGATCCACCAATAATGGCCACGGCCATAGGTTTAAGGGACTCCGAACCAGGACCTAATGAGAAGGCCAGAGGAATGGCACCAGCTATTGTAGCAAACGTGGTCATAAGTATTGGACGTAAACGTTTAGGACAAGCATCTTTTAGAGCATCAATGACTGATAGTCCCTCAGCTCTTCTTTGATTGGTAAAATCCACCAAAAGAATGGAGTTTTTCTTCACTATTCCCATCAAAAGGATAAGCCCAATCATAGAGTAGATATTAAGGGTCTGATCCATAAAATATAGGCCTAAAAAAGCTCCCGAAAAACTGAAAGGAAGGGCCATGAGAACCGTTACTGGATCTACAAAACTATTAAACTGTGTTCCTAAAACCATGTAAGCAATGAGGATCCCCATGGAAAGCGCAAAAATTAAACTGCGAAATGCTTCTGAATAAGTTTCTGCTGAACCAGACTCAATGAGATTATACCCTGCTGGAAGATGTTTCCTAGAAATCGTTCGGGCCATTTCTAATGCTTCTCCTTGAGATTGACCAGGAGAAACGCCAGAAAAGATGGTGATCGCACGTTGTCTCTGACGCCGATTAATGGACTGAACCCCGGAAAGTTCTTTTACTTCTACCACATCGAGTAGATTCACTAATTCTCCCCTGGTATTTCTAACAAATATTTTTTTCAAGTCATCGAGCTTATCTTTTGAAGCATCGGCCATTTTGACTCGTATATCATTTCGATGACCATCCTTAGAAAACTTCCCTACGACGACTCCCCCAATAAGGGCATTAATCGTTGTTCCAATCTCTTGTACACTCACACCCCGAAGTTTTGCTTTCTCTCGGCTTGGAAATACCTGAATTTCCATGACTGATTCTTTATAATCGGTATCGATATCCACAAAGACACCAGAAGTTTTCATCTCTTCCATGACTTTTTTTCCAGTCTCAATCAAGGTTTTCCAATTCCCACCGGCCAAAGTAAACTCTACTGGAAAACCGCGACCTGAAGCCGAAAATCCAGATTGCGATGTATCCTGAACAAATACTTTCCCAAGTTTAAAATCTTTAAAATAAGTTCGGTAGGTATTAAGAAGCTCGTGTTGAGTGAGATATTTTCCTGTTTTCTCACTCAACGGACGATCCTTAAGATCATGCAAGGTCACAAATAGGTTTGATGAGTTTGCCTCTGAACCAGATCCAAATCCTCCTACGGCCACGAAGTATCTTTTAATCGCCTTCTGATTTAAGAGATAAGCTTCAACTTGTTTGCTTGCTTGATCCGTAAAAGCAAGCGAGGCCCCATCGGGAGTTTTCACTCGAATCATAAAAGATGAAATATCCTGCGAGGGAACAAATTCTTTTGGAATAAATTTAACAAGAAAAAATGTAGCAGCAAAAAAGATAACCGAAGAAGTAAGAAGAATAAAACGGTGTCTTAAGGCCATACCTAGAGACTTCTCATAAAAGGAGACAAGTTTATCAAATATACGATCGACGGCCATTCCTAACTTTGATTGCCTTACCGACTCTTCCATAAACTTACTTGTACGCATCGGAGTAAGGGTAAGGGCCTCAATATAGGAGAGACCTACGGCCACGGAAATGGTGATACCAAACTGGAAAAAGTATTTTCCAATAATCCCATCCATCATAGCAACAGGTAAAAAAATTGCCATAATCGCAATGGTTGCTGCCAAGGCCGCAAACGAGATTTCATTGGCACCATCTCTAGATGCTTGAACTTTATCCTTACCTTCTTCATGGTGACGATAAATATTTTCAAGTACCATAATGGCATCATCAACAACAATTCCAATTGAAAGAGAGAGACCCAAAAGAGTAAAAGTGTTAAGAGTAAATCCCATATACTTAAGGATGATGAAGGAACCTAAGATAGACGTCGGAATCGCTAAAACAACATTAAAAGTTGCCGCAAATGATCCTAAAAATAGCCAACACACAAAGGCCGTCAAAAGGGCCGAAAGACCAATGGTAAAAGAAAGTTCATGGATTGACTCCTCAATGAACCTTGTCGTATCAAAGTTCACATCCATACTCATACCAGGTGGAAGACTTTTTTTAAGTTCTTCCATTTTCTTTTTCACACCATCTGCAACAGAAACAGTGTTTGATCCGCGTTGTTTACGAATTCCTAAACCAATGGCATTTTTACCATTTGAGCGAGAAATTCTTCTGACATCGGCCATGCCTTCTTCAACTTTAACAACCTCATTTAAAAAAATGGGAACATAATTGGGAGCACCAGCTCGACGAATAATAGGAAGTTTATTAAATTCAGCAACCGAGGTGGCCTCTCCCAAAGTCCGGACATTTCTTTCAGTCAGATCATTTTCAATATAGCCAGATGGTGATTCACGGTGTTCGGCCTGAATAGCACCGATCACATCATTGACAGTAAATTCTAATTTATTAAGTTTTTCGTTACTAACCCATACACGAAGATTAGGTTCAATGTAGCCCGCTAAAAAAACATCGGCCACACCGGAGACAGTCTGAAACTTATCTTTAATATTATCTCGAAGATATGCCATTAAATCTTTTGGTGCCATCACATCCGATGTTACAGCAAGAAACATAATAGGTCTGTCATCGGGATTAACTTTCGTTATGATAGGAGGATCAATTTCGTTGGGAAGGAATCGGGCGGCCTGATTAATTCTGGCCTCAATCTCTGCCACTGCCACGTCAATATTTTTGTCCAAAGCAAACTCAACTGAGATATTGGCCGTACTTAACCGAGCATTTGATGTTAGACTTTTAACTCCTTCAACTGAAAGCACCGCAGACTCGATAGGATCGATCACATCCAACTCAATAACTTCAGGAGCGGCACCTTCATAAGTCACGGAGATATTAACCACGGGAAAATCCACATCTGGCATTTGACTTACACCCATTTTTTTCATGGAGATATAACCAAAGATTATCATGGCGGCCATGAGCATCCAGGCAAAGACAGGTTTACGAATGGAAATATCAGATAAACTCATGGCAGAACTCCAGTCTGGGCCTCAAGGTTTTTATACGTCATGAATGCTACTGCAACTAAATTATTATAACTACGTTTTGTTTCGATGAAGACGTTGAGAGATTGCAAAACTTCTAAGTTCGTCGCCAGTCCATAGCGGTAATCAGTGAGGTTAAGTCTGTAGGCCTCTTCAGATTTTTTTAATGCGTCTTTAGAAACACTCACCTGTAACTGAAGGATATGATAGTTTTGATAAAGGATCTGCATATCTCGTTGGGCCGCACGCACTAGTTCATGGTTTGAGAGTTCAGCTTCTCTTTTTCTTTCCAATGATTCTCGAATGTCAGAACTTATTGCGCCCCCTTGAAAGAGAGGTACGCTAAAGACAAAGGATGCATCCCATCTTGATGAGGCAAAAATACCTGTACGTTCCAAATAATAGTTTCCGACTAAATCTAATGAAGGGAAGTGTCCACCTCTTGAGATTGAAACTTGTTTATCAGCGAGTTTAATTTGTTGCACGCCGACCATTATGTCGGGACGCGTGCGAACCTTACTTAAATAATCAGTAACACTTTCTAAACTTTTAGGTATATCAGGTAAAAGAGGTAATCTTTCTGGGGCCAGCTGAGTATAAAACATATATGTTTCTTCGGCCTGTTTAAGGGCCATCTCACCTTGCTGATACTGGGTCCGTGCCGTAAGAAGTTGCGTTTCAGCTTGAACCAATTCTCCCCGTCTTGTTTTTCCAACAATGGTCCTGCTTTTAAGTTCTTTAACTCGATCACCACTGAATTTTAAAAGTTCACTTAAGTTATCAAGATCAACTTGAGCGATGTAGAGGTTATAATAAGAGCCGATCACTAACTGGTACAGATTAACCATGTTCGCATTTTTTTGAAATTCAGCGAGCATGATATCTTCTTGAGCAAATTGATAGGCCCCAACGATGCCACCTCGAAGCAATGGCTGTTGAAGTCTTAGAGCAGATGAGTACTGTTTTTTTAATGTGAAAGCGCCGTTACTAATTGTATCGGGTGGATCAATACGTGTGAAGTTTCCAACCGCACTGACAATTGGTAACACCACTGCCCGGGCCTGATTTTTTCGTTCTCTGGCCTGCTCGACTCGAGCTTCTGCACGTTTAAGTGTTTCCATATTAAGTCGTGCCGACTCAAAAGCTTCCTTGAGAGAGGCCGCTCCCAAAGAGTTTAGAATGAAGAACACTATCATGAAACTCATATCAACCTTCTTTCATTAGATGCATTAATTTATCAAGAACGACTATCCCCTGGATGAGTTCTTCTTTTTCTTCAGGACTTAATTTTCTCATCACTAAATCGAGTCTTTTCTCTACTCTTTTTGAAATACTATTTAAAACCTTTTTACCTTTCGGAGTCAGCTTTAAAATCACTGAACGTCGGTCTTTACCTGTTGTTTTCTCTAAATAAGAATTTAAAGTCGCGCAGTTTACAACTTTAGAAACAGCGGCCATCGAAATCTGCATGGTCTCGGCCATTTGAGTAGGCCCCATCCCTTCATTGGCCAAATATAAAACTCTGAAATGTTGTTGGGTCATATTATCTTGCAAATACTCAGAGAACATTTTGCGCAGAACACGAATAGAACATGGCAATGTGGCCAAGAGATTTTTAGAGAGCATGAGTCCTTTATAGTTAACTTGGTTAACTATAATTTCGGCCTAAAGGATTTGTCTATATTTACTCAAAATGATTGGCAAAAACTTACTGTATATTGATGGCTTCATCATCCTTGAATAAATACTGACGGGTCTAATCAAGCTCTTTGAATGAGAGTAAATGTAAGGTGCTTTTTAATAACAAGGGCCTACAGTTTATATATTAACTCTCAAGGAGGAGATATGAAAAAATTGGCAATAATCGCAACACTTGCAATGTCATTTGAAGCACTGGCCACCATGAATACGACTTACTTCCAACCGTTGGATGTAAAATCACTTCACGATGAAGAAGTAACAATGCAAAGGAAGGGAATCGCTCCAAGATTCGCAGTTCCACACAAAGTAGAGATTCGTCCTCAATGGGTAAAATCTGACTCTGGTTATACTTGGACTCACCAGTTTTCTGCTCCGAATGCTGTTTCTCTGAATTTTGGTTTTTCAAAATTTAAGTTACCTGAGGGTGTTGAGCTTAATATCTACTCTGCTGACCGTTCACAATTCATCAGAACTTTCACGGCCCAAGATAATAACATCAACAATGAGCTCTGGACTCCGGTTATCATGAGTGATGATGTGATTATTGAAGTAACTGCACCAACTGATTCAGTTAAAAACATTTCTCTAGAACTTACGCATATTGGTCAGGGATTCAGAACATTTTCTGAATCAACAACAAAGTCAGGCGACTGTAATATTGACGTTTCATGTAATGAGTCAGCTGACTGGCAAAATGAAGTTAATGCTGTCGGTGTCATTTCAACAGGTGGTAGCTCATTTTGTACAGGGTTCATGGTTAACAACACGAAAGGAGATCATACTCCCTATTTTATGACGGCCGCTCATTGCCGCATCACCACTTCAACTGCTCCTTCATTAGTCGTTTATTGGAATTATCAAACATCATCATGTGGTGGTGCTCGTGATGGTAAGTTAACCGATTTTCAAAGTGGATCAACTCACTTGGCCTCATCTTCAAAATCCGATTTCACTCTCGTAAAACTTCTTCAACAACCAAAAGATGAGTGGAATGTCAATTATGCTGGATGGGATGCAACGGCCAATATTGGAACACCTGCTGTCGCCATTCATCATCCTAACACTGACGAAAAATCAATCTCATTTGAAAACGATCCAACTGTACTTGCCTCCTACGGCGGTTATTCTTCTCCTGGAGACAGCACTCACGTAAGAATTATTGACTGGGATAAAGGAACAACAGAACCTGGCTCATCGGGCTCACCACTTTTTAATGATCAACATCGTGTAATTGGTCAACTGCATGGAGGTGGTGCTGCTTGTGGAAATGACCTATCTGATTATTATGGTCGTCTACATACTTCTTGGAGCGGAGACGGCTCTGCCACTTCACGCCTTAAAGACCATCTTGATTCTGGTAAAACAGGAAACCTTACTGTCGATACGATTTAATTAACTCCTCAGGCCCCGATAAAAACGGGGCCTTTCTTTTCCACAGAGTTTCAAAACACAACGATCCATGAAAATTTGATAAAATTCAAATCCCATAAAAAAAATAGGAAGGGCCCTCTTGCAATGAGAGGGCCCTCATCATTTTATCAGTGACAGTGACCCTCACGGACCGCTTTTTGAAGAATACAACCTGCGTTGACTCTATCATCACCAACATTACAACCTACTTGGGCCGCTATATGAGATGCAGAACAAATATTTCCTTCAATATCCGGGAAGTATTCATCTCTTACAGTAACTATGTAGCCACAACCATGTTCATTGCCTCGTAAACGATAAATCAAACACTCACCTACACCACCATTATATCCATCAGTGAAAATATCATGAAATGATTTGCCTTCTAAGTAAGCAGCTATCTTGGCCAGTTTACCTCCATCAACTTCAATTGGAGTTGGACTATAATCAGCGGTGTTATTTTGTAAATCACCTTCAACTGCTTCAGCACAGAAAAATCTATCCATTCCAACTTCACTGTTAAACACATCTCTTTCAACGGCACACTCATCATACGATTCTGAACAAGACTTAAGTCCGTAGTCTTTCACCACAGAATAATCTTCTCCATCAACTAACTGATATTGACACATTTCAACGGGGCTATAACGGTAACGGAAACCACGATGAACATAATATGGTTGCCCATCAATGTCCCAATAACCGTCAGTATAAGAATACATCACTGGTTCTTGAATCCAAGAACGGTAGATATGACGACGATTCACTCGAGAATGATATTCACGCGGGTTTGAAAAACGCACCCCTGTTCTTGTTGGATGAACAGGATGGTGAGATGTACTTCCTCTCACAACACGTCCACCCTGATGGATTGGACCATTTACAGTATTACGGCCTTGACTCGGATTATATCTTGGACCTCTTGGAACACTCGAAGTAGTTGGTGCCTGAGGTTCTGTTGGAGTCGGATTATAACGAGGCCCGCGCGGAACCTCACTTGTACTTGGAGAACTTGGTGTTGGATCGTAACTTGGTCCTCTAGGTGTTGGTGAAGAAGAGGTACTGCTTGAATTGTCAGAAGAAGAACTGCTCGGAGGATTATAGCTTGGTCCTCTAGATGTTGATGAAGAAGAAGTACTGCTCGGAGGATTATAGCTTGGGCCTCTAGATGTTGATGAAGAAGAAGTACTGCTTGGAGGATTATAGCTTGGGCCTCTAGATGTTGATGAAGAAGAACTGCTTGGAGGGCTATAACTTGATCCTCTTGATGAAGAAGATGAAGATGAAGATGAAGAAGAAGAACTGCTCGGAGGACTATAACTTGATCCTCTTGATGAAGAAGATGAAGAAGAGCTGCTCGGAGGACTATAACTTGATCCTCTTGATGAAGAAGATGAAGAAGAACTGCTCGGAGGACTATAACTTGATCCTCTTGATGAGCTAGAATGGCCAGAGCTGGAACGCGAACTACTTGATGAACTTGAGCTTGATGAACTTGAGCTCGAAGAACTTGAGCTCGAAGAACTTGATGAGGAACTTCTGTTCGGGCGTGAACCACGGTCTGCCAAAAGCTCTGTACTACTAGTCAGTGCAAAAATTGCAGTGCACAACACTGTGAAATTTTTCATTTTATCTCCAAAGGTTTAATGATGGAGAAGGCAGAAGCAAATTCTATACCAAAAAATTTTTATATGGTTTCGAGTTCTTAATGCGCTTGCAAATAAAAATAAATCAACACCAGTATCAACATGGCCTTGCCCTATTCGCACCTTGCAATGCATTTTTTTTCAGATATTAAGATGTTCGATTGAGTGTTTTTTGAATAAGGCCTGTGACTTCAAATTGAACATCTTTTTGATCATCAATTTCTGTATGATCCATAGGATTCAAAATATTCTTAAGAACTGTTCTTTCATGATTTCTTGCTACATGCGGACCATCATTAAGAAAAAAATCATTTTCTCCAAAGATATTAAGATGATTTTTAACATTTTGAGGGATTACATCATGCTGAAAACCAACAGCATCGATTGTGACTAAAAGATCTACTGCCCTAAATTTATTGTCTAAAGAATCAAGATCTTCGGCAATCTCAATTGCCGTATCCCCACCAAGGCTATGTCCCACGAGGATGACGGGATAATCAGCATGTACTTTTTTAATTTCATCCATGATTTCATTTTTTTGATCCCATCCATAAATGCGAGATCCTTCAACACTTTCGGCCATTCGACCTACTCCCGCATACCCTCTTTCTGATTTTGATGGTGAACTAAAAATATCCAGCCCTTTAATAAAAATAATGGCCGCTTTTTTTTGTGTTCCTGCTTTGATCTCAGCAGTTTCAGTTTTTGAAACTTCTGTTTTAATCTGATCTTTTATTTTATCTTTTACAACGGACTCTAATTTAGGTGCTTCAACATCAGGAGATTTTGGTACACTGGATGATGGTATTGAAACTTTTGAAGATAAATCAAGCTTGTAGTCTGGAGAAGGCTTCACTTCAGGAACTTTTCCTTCTGGCAACTTGGTTACTGGTTTTTTTACTCCATCAGAACCTATAGGACTAGATTGAGCATAAGAACCAGTGTAGGTAAGATCGGTCTTCATAATATGAGTTTATCAGATTTTACCTCTCAAAGAGATGAGGCAAAATTCTCACGACCTCAATCCGACAACTCTAGTCGGTTTATTTCTTGACCCTTCATTTCTTTTCTTGAATTATATTCAGATCATTTTTCATAAGGGATAAAGTTTGAGTTTACCAATCATGGCCGTGATCTTTATTTGTTTTATCACATTTGGCTATTTTGCCTATGGACGTTGGGTGGCCAAGCAGTTTGATCTTAATGATCATAATAGTACTCCTGCCCATACTCATCGTGATAATAAGGACTATGTTCCCACTAATCCCTTTTATCTTTTTGCTCAGCATTTTTCGGCCATCGCTGCTGCAGGTCCCATTGCGGGCCCTATCGTGGCGTGCCAGCAGTTCGGCTGGCTTCCTTCACTATTATGGATCTCTATAGGTGTCGTATTTATCGGCGCAGTCCATGATTTTTCTACACTCGCTTGTTCTGTTCGCCACCATGCTCACTCCATTGCTGATATCACCAAAGAGCAATTAGGATCCAGGGCGGGTAAGGCCATGATGCTTTTTATTTGGATCGCTCTTATTTATATTATTGTCGCTTTTACCGACATTACTGCTTCAAGTTTTGTTACATCCCCCGAAGAACTTCAGAATCTAAAACTGAATTTTCATCCAGGTGGTGCCGTAGCTTGGGCCGCTCTGTCTTACCTTCTCCTTTCTCTTATATTGGGTTTAGTTGAGAGATTTCTCAAAACTCCCCTATGGCTTAATACCCTTATTTTTGTTCCAGCAACTTTTGCGCTATGTTGGGCCGGGACTTACTTTTCACACTGGTTTCAATTCTCACAAACAAGCTGGGGACTTTTGATTTGTCTTTATTGTGCTATTGCTTCACTTATTCCTGTCTGGCTTCTACTCCAGCCACGAGGTTATTTAGGTGGCTATATCCTCTATACCGTGTTGATTTTAGGATTGGTGGGAATATTTTTTAGTGGAAAACCAATTTTACAACCGGCCTTTACAGGTTTTCATTTTGATAAGATGTTAGGATCAATGTTTCCATTTTTATTTGTCACAATTGCATGTGGAGCATGTTCGGGATTTCATGGACTGGTCTGTTCAGGAACAACTTCTAAACAAATTGATAAAGAATCCCACCTGCATCCAGTAGGATTTGGGGCCATGCTGGCCGAGGGAGTGGTGGCCCTTATCAGTTTAAGTATTGTCATGATGATGGCCCCTTCGGAGATCGTGGGCCTTAAACCTGGAAGCATTTACGGCCGTGGGATTGGAGAATTTCTCACACTCATTATTGGTTCAGAACATCTCCCTTTTGCCATAACTTTTGGAGCAATGGCCTTCTCCACATTTGTTTTCGACACTCTCGATGTCTCTACCCGTTTAGGAAGATATCTTATTGAAGAACTCACTGGTATTTCGGGCATATTGGGAAGTGTGCTCGGAACTCTTTTAACCATTCTTCCAGCTGCCTTCATTCTTATAAATACCGGGCCTGGAATGTGGTCACAATTCTGGACACTTTTTGGAGCGGCAAACCAACTCCTCGCCGCCTTAAGTTTACTTGTCATTTCGGCCTGGCTTCATCAGAATGGAAAACGCCTCGCTTTCACTTTTATTCCAATGACTTTTGTTCTGATAACAACTTTGGTCGCCCTTATTCAACTCACACGCGGAAACTTAGCTCAGTCTAAGGGATTTGATCTTCCTTTATTAAACTCGTTTTTATCTTTGGGATTAATTCTACTTTCTTTGTATCTTGTCTTCGTCACCATTTTAAAAATGAAAAAGACATCTCTAAATAGTACTCAAGGCCAAAGGTAAAACGACGGTAAACTCAGAACCACTCCCAAAAGTACTTTCAACCAAGATTTGACCGTTATGAGTCTCAACAATTTGTTTGGAAATATACAATCCAAGTCCTAAACCACTTGTTTCATTAGTAGTATCGACAAACTGAAATCGAATAAAAATTGTTTCAATATCTTCTACAGGGATGCCGATTCCATTGTCCTTTACTTTAATTTCAACGGTTTTTTCTTTTTTTAACAAAAAAACCTCAATGGGATTTCCTTTTCCATACCTGAGAGCATTATTAAGAATATTGGTGATCACTTGTTCAATTCGATTTTTATCTCCGAACATTTCACAGTCATCTTGAACAACAACTTTGATAAGTGCAAGATCTAAGGGTTTTGTTTGAAGTTTATCCAAGGCCGTATCCAAAACGTTTGATACATTTATCACATCTTTATGGAGTTCAAGTTTTCCTTTACGAATACGCGAAATATCCAACATATCATTTACAAGTTTTGTGAGATTTCCGACTTGTTTATCTATTTGCCCGACGATCCTATCAACTTTTTCAGGAGAATAGGCATCCGGATCATTTTTGCTAACATTCCTTTGAAAAATTTGAGACAGAAGTTTTAAGGAAGTCAATGGAGTTTTGAGCTCATGAGAGGCCAAAGAAAGAAATTCGTCTCTATAAGTGAGGGCATCACGAAGTTGTTCCTCCATATGGACCAACTTTTTTAGTCCTTGGTCAGTTTCATTGAGTTTATGTTGATTAAGTTTATTTCTATGAATGATCCAGATAATAAAGGTGCAATTAAAAGTAAAAAAGATTAGTCGAAATAATTCTAATGTTGAAAAAGGCATAAAAAAATACATAACTCCACACAATACAACAGTTGTAGCAAGTGAAGCTGGGCCAGGCCCTAAGAACCATGCCACGCAGATAAAAAGAGGATAGAGGAATAAAAATCTTAAATCCCCGACATAAGGAGTGAGAATATGTATGCAATAAAGACAAAATAAGGACCCTACAAAAGCAAAGACGTATGAGAGAGGAATCTTTTTTTTGGTAATGGAAAAATCTAAATGATGGTGTTGGGCACGTTCTAACATGGGCCATATATAGCGTGCCTATCCCTAGAATCTAAGTTAATTTAGCCTTAAGATATACATTTCAATCATTCTGAAGCAAGACAACGATTTTTAATTTAGTCATTTTCGCAATATATAACTCTCATTTAAGACCTTAAGTTCATTAAAAGTCTGATGATAACAATATTTTAACTATTCACAACAAACCCCCACTGCACAATGACTTTTCCGTTTACGATAAGACCTTTAGGAGGGTTCGGAAATGGTCCTGCTTCATTAAATGACTCTATCGCCGCATCATCTAGCTCCTTAACACCACTCGCATCAACCACTCTAATCCTAATAATTTCTCCCAAATCATCTAACGTTATTTCAATGGCCGTCACCAACTGATGATCCATTTCTATTTTTCTTCCCGCATGAGCTAATATTTCAACCTTTTCTTGAATAGATCGTCCCCAAAACTGTTCAAGTTTTTGTTTCATCCGAAGATAAAATCCATAATACTTATATTCAACAGTATTGAGAGCAGTAATATTGCCCAATGGTACTCCCTCTAAGAAGTCACTCGTTGAGGATCTCTTGCCAATACTTTCATTTTCACCTTGCCCCTCAGACACCATTTGAAGATTATTCTTGGACGCGCTCATAAATGGATTATGATTTTTTTTAAAGGCGCCAAGATCAGAGAGACTGAGACGTTTTTGACTTGCCCCTGGTGTAGTTAAAGTAAAAGTTTCACTATTTTTTGCTCTAGTCTGTCGCTCAAAAGAGCGATTTTTATCACTAAGATATTTAGAGTCTATCGGAATTTTAAAGTCGGCCGGATCTTCTGAATATACGATTTGACCGATATTTTTGTCTCGGAGGAGTATAGGACTTTTTACAAGTCTTATTTTTATTTTTTGTTGCAAATTAATTTTAGTAACGATCATTTTTGTTTCAAAAGATGATGGAGAATATTTTGAAAAGAGTAAAAGAACATGCAAAATTCCAACAATTAAAAAAACAAGATAGAATGTTTTATTAGACCACAGTGAGCGCTGAATCATTTATCAACCCCCCAGTTGATATTATTCTAAGCACAACTTTTCAATTTTAAAAAAAAGAAATCTTTAATTATACCAAAGCGGGCCCATCAGGTTTGGGTAAGAAATATCATCAATCAGATCGCGAAAAGGGTCAGTCCCATAGTCTCTAGATCAATCTAAAAACACCGCTTCAAGCGTATGTTCCATCAACATTTTTTCAGACATCATATAATAACCAGGTAAATGCGTAACTCCCAAAGCTTTTGAGCCTTTTGGTGGAGACCAGTTTTCTCCCCAGGAATTTTTAACGATATAATAACAAGAACCCTCTCGTTTAACATTTCCATGTTTATCCAGTTCTTCATCGACCCAGGCCCGTCCAGCGATAACGGAACTATGAAAACTGTCATTCTGCGTGCCAACAGGAAGAATAAGTCCTTCAGATAAATAAGAAATGGCCACTGGCCGATTTTTACTCATACCAACATGAATCATATTAATTAAATCAATACGATCATCCTCATAAATGTAAACATCATCATCCTCATTTTTGTATTCAGAGACATAAAAACTTACAATTTTTTTTCCTGACTTTATTTTACTCATTTTATTTTTACATGCTTCATGAAAAACATTTTTAAGAAAATCATTTACATCAATACTACGAAAATAGATGGCCTCCATATCATCCACTCCTAAATAGGGAAATGCTCTTTTTACAGGAGCAACTAATCTTGCCAAACGGATAATTGGTGACATCATTTCAGCGAAAGTAAACTCATTTTTAAAAAATGCAAATTGACGATCTGCCACACATGATATTTTTTTATCTTCATTTGCAACAAGACCATAATTGTTAATAATGTCATCATAAGTATCAAAAGAAGGAATAAACTTTTCTGGGCAAACACCTCGGTCTAAAGCATGTTCAAGAACTTGATTAAGAGTTGCACCATCAAATCCAGGGATAGTATTTGGTTGCTCCACCATCTTTGCCAAATAAAGAGCAGAGTAATTTTCTTTTTCTTCAAAATTTAAAAGTTCTGTGGCAGCAAATGCATAACAAGTGCCTCCTATCTGTGTATGGACTTTGCCCATGTTGGCCGTGAGATTCACTGACAGACAGTTTTCTTTCTGAGAGACGACTCGCCTTACAGGAAAAGGCGTATTTCCAACCTGTTTAAATACTTTTTTTTTCCTATACAACACACTTCCTCGAGGTGTGACATCAAGCTTTATTGCTGGAGTATCTTCATGCAAAAATCGTAATGGTTTACCTTTATCATCAGTCTCCCAATATCCATTTTTGGGCTGTTTAAACAATTTTATATGTTTAGAGGAAACAAAAAGCACATCTTTTACGCCATAGGAAAAAGCGAGGTTATTGGATATAAGATAAAAGACTAAAATAAGAAAATATGATCGAACATTCACTTCATCATTTTACTAAAGGCCTGGAGTCGTGCATTTTAAAATCTGAAGAGGCATATTTTTCTAGTAGAATCTGGTCAGTTTGACATTTTGTTTAGAACAATTCCTGTCATTTTTATCGGCAATAAATCTCATACCCTCTTTTACTTCAAATTCGTAATAATTCCCTGATACTGCCTGTAACTTAACCGTATGATATACCGTCGTGGCCGTGGCACTCAAATTTGTAAAATAAACCAAACAGCCTTTTTTACTTTTTCTAGAGCATAAATCTGTGGAGAATTCTTCATTTTCAATTTCAGAACGGGCGTAGGCAAGAGCGTGAACTCCTGTGTCACATGTATCGATCCAGGAGCTTGCAAAACAAGCACTACTTAATAGGAACATTAAGATGACAACCGACAGAGGACGTTTCATTAAAACTCCTATATTGGACCTATAGTTATATATAACATGGACTTAAGCTTCCAATATGGGCAGAAGCTTAATCTTGAAGTTATTACATAGAGGATCTAAGTTTTGTCCAGGCCTTTTATCGTGTCAGAATTCAGTAATGTAAGCAAAATAGGGTTGTACAAACTAGGGGTTAGGCATGAACCAGACGATTACCATGATATTAGGACCCTTTATTCTTATTCACGTTACTTATTTGGTGGCAGTACTTAAAAATAATTTTAGTGTCATTGATATTATCTGGGGCCTGGGTTTTGTGGTCCTTGGCGCTATTGGCTGCAACCTCTCTTCCTGGGATAATTCTCGAGAGAATCTACTTTTTACTCTCATCCTTATTTGGGGGCTACGTCTATCCACTTTTCTCCTCATAAGAAACACTGGAAAAAAAGAAGATTTCAGATATGCTCAATGGAGAAAAGAGTGGGGTGATCAGTCCAATAGGATCGCCTATTTTAAAGTATTCCTTCTACAATTTATGTTGATGTTAATCGTTGGACTTCCCATCTTTGCTGTTCACGAAGGTAAACAATCAGCACTGTCTCTATTAGATTATCTTGGTATTTTTATCTGGATGCTAGGCCTTGGGTTTGAAGCAGTCGCTGATCACCAAAAATCGGTTTTTAAATCAAAACCTGAAAATAAAAATAAAATATGCCAAGGTGGATTATGGCATCTCTCACGGCATCCTAATTATTTTGGAGAGGCACTGCTTTGGTGGGGACTGGGAATTATAAGTATAAATACAAATCAGTACTGGGGACTCTTAGGTCCCCTGCTTATTAATTTTCTACTATTAAAAATTTCTGGAGTTCCTTTGCTCGAAAAAAGATACGAAAATAATAAAGAGTATGAGGCCTACAAAAAGATCACTCCTCGTTTTATACCAAGTATCTCCAAAGTTTTTAAATCGTCATTGTATACATCCCCATGAGGAGCCTCTGTGAAAATAGCAATCATAGGTAGTGGAATTTCAGGTATGACATGTGGCCATCTTCTGGCGCCACATCATGAAGTGCATCTTTTCGAGTCCGCTGCACGTGTTGGCGGACATACTCAAACCCATGAAATTAAAACCTCATCTGGGACTTATTCAATTGATACAGGTTTTATCGTCTTTAATGATCGAAACTATCCAAACTTCACAAAACTCATGAATAAGTTCCATGTGGCCTCAAAACCTTCTGTGATGAGTTTTAGTGTGAAGGTTCAAAAAAATGGTCTTGAGTACAATGGTACCACTATAAATTCCCTTTTCGGCCAACGTAAAAACCTACTCAGACCCTCATTTTACCGCATGATTTCGGACATTCTTCGTTTTAACAAGGCCGCCACGGAATACTATATCAACAACAA
>CAMCZE010000028.1 GCA_945885655.1 Bacteriovorax stolpii
TACTCAATGTATTTTAAATAATTCCAAAATTCAGATGTCTAACTGCCTTGCCCAACAAGCTCAGGACAATTTTAAAAAACAAGATGAAAGCCTCAAAAGGCTCTATGAGGCCGCTCAAACCCCAGGATCACCTCTGGCAAGTTTAAAACGCGACACCATTATAGAAAAAGGTGACAACGTTGAATTAACACAACCTAAGTTTAGAGACTCTGTAGAAAAATTAATACGAGAAAGACCAGATGCCTTAACAGAGTTTCCAATGCTTAAAAAGTATCTACAGGATCAGGCCCGGTTTACAACCTATCGACAGGCCTTCCGTTATGCCAATCGGGATAAAAACTTATGCGTTTTTCCAGAGGCAGCTTTTCAAGATATACATGATGAGGCCTTGAAAAACAAAAAATGTGCTGAAAATTGTGAATATAAGAAAAAGGCCAAACCTGGTAATGATGATGATCATATCTATTGTCAAAAGTATGTAACTGGAGCTAAAGGCACTGTACAAAAACTCGTTCAAAAAAATAAAAATGCCCATATTCAGTCTTGTATGATGGAAGAGCCATTTTTAAAAGAGGCCCCTCATTGCACACCACCACATCTTGAATCCCCACAGGATTGTGACATCAATGAAGGCTTAAAAGCTATTGGCCTTGAATCAGGCCAAGACACCATTCAAGCACTTTTGCAATCAGCTGGTGCTTGTGGCTATATTCAGATGTTAAGAATGCGAGCAATTTCACAACTTATCAAATCTTACAAAGATCTGGTTTTAGACAAAATCACTATTCCTGATAGTTGCAAAAAAAACTTTGCTGAACTTTTTGAAAAAACGAAAAGAACAAATGAAAAAGAATCTGCAAATGAACCTGTTAAGCCCCATAGGATTGATAACTACGTATCTCTTATCCGAGCAGCTGCTATTAATAACAAAAAAAATATTCATAAAATAGAACTTTTGAAAGAAGAGAACGAAAGACTTAAGAGTAGGCCAGACCCTAAACTATTGGGAGATCTTAAAGAAGATCGCTTCGATATGTTAGACCCTGGTCAAAAGAGCGCTCTTCTTCTAAAAGAAGATTTGGAATTTCGCAGATTAGGCCAGGAAAAGATTAAAACGAATGATGATATGATTGAGCAATTAAAAAAAGAAATTTTAGAATCAAACGCAAAATTTCCTTATCTTGCGGTCAGAGGTCAGGATGAATCCCCTTTCAAGGTAACAGAAGATTTAACTTTTATAGCAGAGACAAAATCTGACGAACAAATTAAAAACAAGATTAAAACCCTTAGTCACAATGTGGGAGCAGATCTTATTAGTAGTATGGAAGTCTATTGTATGAATGAAGATCAGACTAATTCTGCAGGGGTCAAAGGAATATCCGGTAAAGATCTGGTATCAAATCCAACTCTCACGCAATCGGTATTGTCCGGAAAAGATGGACTGGGACAATTCCAGGGTTTTGATTATATGCAATCATGCTTATACAAAGCAGCAGGAAATGAGACCATTAAAACTGCTGGAGTAGCAGGAATTACAGGAGCGTGTCTTACGGCCAGTCTTCTAGCGAGTCCAACTGTTATTGGAAGTTTTATAATAGGTGCAGCTTGTGGTGCCGTAAGTGTGGCCATGGCGTTTGAAGATCTTAAGGAAGTAAAGGCAGAATCAGAAAACATCGCTGCCAGTAGTAATGCCGGGCAATCAATTTATAATGTTGATCAACAAAAAAGTTCCTTAGATAAATTATCTGCTGATGAAGAAGCTTTAATCGAATCTCTTGTCTCCGAAGTTGTATCGAATGGACTCCCTATAGTTGCAGGTCTTGCAGGAACAATAAAAAAAGGATTACTTGCCATCAAAGCAAGCGGGGATTCAAAAAAGATCATAGAATCTCAAAATAAACTTAAGCAACTTTTAGTGTCGGCCGAATTCAAAGTTGCCGGCCAAGAACAAAAAGTTCTCATCATTGAGAAGACGCTTAAAGATGAAACTTCTCAAATCTTAAATTCTGCAAATGAAATAAACCGTTCTAAAGAAATTGCAGAGATTGTTATGGATAATGAACTTCATACTTTGGCCAAAAGTTTTGGTCGCAATAAGGAAGAGCAAGACTTTCTCATCGAAGTGATGGCCGAACTCAAGCGCCGTCATGGTTCTGATAAAAAGAAAATCACAGATGAATTCTACAATTTGGTGGGCAAATGCGAAACTTAATTGCCTTCGTTTTTTATTTTATGTTCATCGCCCAGGCCCAGGCCGGTTTTGATTGTGCTTTGGAAAAAATTAAAAAAGGGCTAGGAATGTCTCCAAAATCGACAGCTGCACCTGTTGTTTCAAAAGCCGTCATCGTCATGCCTGAAAATGAAGGAGCTGCCTTAAAAATAGTTAAATCTAGTGACGACATTCATCCATCTCAGGCCAAACAAATAATCACAAAATTCGGGAATGATGAAAAAGTCATAGAGGCGCTGATTCTTAAAGTTAGCAAAGATCCAAGCCCAGATCCTGAAACCCTAGAACTTCTCAAAAAAGTGCAAGTCCTCGATGAGGATACAAAGATGCCTCAGTCAGGCCTTGCTCGCTTAATTGCAGAACAAGAACAAACAATCGCCCCAGGTGCCAAACAGGCCAGAAGTGAGTTAACTCAAATTACGGGCAAACCCATCGCACTTAAGAATGGCACAATTGATACTGAACAACAGAAAGGATTAATAAAAGATTTAATACAAAAGATGAAAGGCAAAGTCTCTATGACAGAAGAACTCAATACACTAGAAGGTATGGAGGCCGGTCAGCTAGCAGCTCTCATTAAGGAGCAAAATCCTAATCTTCACGGTTTATCTGAAACTGAGCAAAAGATCATTAATGCCTTAGCTACGAAATATGAAACTCGTATGTCTACTCTCAGAAGTAAATATATTGAACTTCCAGGAATACAAAATGAGGATGAGGCCATCAGGCTAACTGCGACCTTACACTCCATGGGTGTTGATGTTCAGCGAGAAGGGGCAAGAGTTATTATTAATGCGCGCACAGGTGGTGTGAGCAAAAATGATGACATGCTAAGATTCATGCTCACCAATGGTCAAAGTGGCCCTGAATCCATTTTACTTGGTCAACTCAGCGGTAAAGAATTAAACGAGGCCCTATTTAGGCTACAAAAAGATCAAGGTAAAATCCGATTTAAAGACCCTCTCGATACTCAAGGAGTTCCAGCGTTTCGAAATGATAAGGTGGGTTTGACAGTAGACGAAATGGTTCAAACTGAAGCTTTCAAACCTGGTGGAGGTAACGAAGTTATAGGAGAAACAACCGATAGTACATGGTCCAATTCTTCAGAAATACGAGGAGGAAAAGACAAAAATGGAATTCTCATATCAAATAGTGGTTTCTCGTCCAACCCTGAAGATACAAGACAACTTTTCTGGCCAAGAGGAGAGCAAGGCAAGGAATGGACGGAAGCAGCGGGTGATGAACTTAGGATAGCTGTAAATAAAACGAAAAATGCTCAGGGTGGAACAGATGAATACATCGAAGTCTTTCTCAACACGGGGTCTAAGGATAAAGATAACTGGGTTCCTATGGTTTACAAAAAAGAAGGAAATAGTTTTGTCCGCTCTGCAACGGATGCAAAAGGACGAAACGTTCCTGGCGACTGTGCCGGATGCCATGTAACAAGTGTCGGCCGTTTTTCTCCGCTACCTGAAAAACTTGCTGAGACTCTTGCCAAAAATGGCAAAAAATATGAACCAACAAACGCTATCAGTGATGACTTCCGTAAACAAATGGGCGCTCATCATTAATACTTTTTTCTTATGGAATCTCATAACTAAATATAGAACTACTCAAGTAAACTAATCGTGAAAATAAAGGGCCAGACTCACTAATTGGGATTGCACGGGCCAACGGTTTGAATTGTTAATTCTGGTATTTCCTATCAACCTTTTGTAACATAACAAAATGAGCTTCATCGTTTCTATTCAAGGACAATTTTCGCCCTATATTTATAAGGTGGATACTTCTACGAAGAAGATCCAAATGGCCGAGCCGATAAAAAGAGTCAACGAATTTGACGATGCTCTTGAAATGGAGCTAGATAAAAAAGAAGATTCTCATGCAAAATCATCCATTGGGATAAAAACCTACAATCAACAAGAAAAAACATACCAGCGACTTAAGAAAAAAAATTTCGCTCGAGATATCATGAGCAAACAAGTCGTGAGCATTCAGAACAGTTGTACTGTTGAAGAAGCTGCACGGCTGATGCAAGAGCATGGGTTTCGACATCTTATTGTTATGAAACAAATTGAGATTATCGGGATACTTAGCGCTGAAAAACTTTTGCATCAAAAACGGGACGCAAATCTACAAAATGTTGTTGAAGAGAAGATGATTCTTGGCCTTGACTCCACACGCGTGAGTGATATCGCTCACTTGATGTTAGATGAAAAAATTAATGCTCTTCCTATTCTTGATGCTCATCATAAACTTGTTGGCATTATTACTCTTACAGATATTTTAAAATTTGTGGTGCAACTTCCTGATCTGTATTTTTAGGTAAATAGTTGTGGAAGAGTAGAAAGCAAGGGTAAATCAGATGATCCTTCGCTGTGGACAATATGACGAAGGAAATCATCAGTCGTCACAATACCCATCAATTTATTATTTAGGTCAGTGATAACGAGAGCAGAGAGTTTATCTTGAAGCATTAGCCTAGCTGCCGTTTTAATCGTCGTCGACTCAGAAATCACTTTGACCGGCCAGCTCATCACCGTTTCAACAATCTCATCTGAATCAAAACTATAGTTTTCTTCAATTAACGATACTTTCTCTCTCTTCATCACACGCTGAAGATCACGATCACTAAGGATTCCTACCAATTTTCCTGAGGCATCAAGCACAGGAAGATGACGAAACTTTTGTCGTTTAATCATGTCATAGGCCACTTGAATATTATCAGAACTCTGTATACTGCTAGGGTGTGGGGTCATTATCGATCTAATAAAGTCCATGATCTCTCCTTGATGCTTCTATTTTCTCCTAATGAGACGTCTTATAATATGACCAAGATCATGTTAAAAACTAATCAATTCTAAGGTCGTTTGGGTTAAAGTATTCTATCAGTAATTGACAGCAGGCGAATTCTCTGCAAAAACGGCTCCAATCAATTCTTTGGAGCGTACAATGTTAAAGATCATCATCTTTGCAATCACACTTTTTTCCACTCTTAGTACCTTCGCACAAGCTCCCTGCTCTTCGTTATGGTCTTTAGGTTTTCCTGAACGGGGCCGTGTAGAAAATGCCGGTAATTGCACTCCATTTTCACCTTCTCTAGTGCTCCTTTCAAGTGGCCAAGAAATGTATTTTCAAGATACAGCGGGAGAAAATCCTCTTTATAAACAATATATGGAATGGGCAGCGGAAGCATTTGTATATGCAAGCTTGAAATATAGCTCCTTTGCAAGTGTCCCCAAAATTCGAATGGTCTTTTCAGATCGGGCCAATGTTGAAGATGGCGGAGGAAATATTACTCGTGCATTTTCTTATGTAGAGTTTTTCCAGCGTGGTCTTGAATTTTGCCCAATTGTCCTATACCCAGCATCAACAGATCTAAATAAAGAATTTTTTCAACAAATGGTGGCCCATGAAATTTACCATTGTGTTCAAAAAGTTAATTTTCCAGATCAAGTAAGTGCCGTTGTTCAAGGTGCTAGTGAAGGACAATTCTGGTTTGAAGGCATTGCTCAATTCATGAGTAATGATGTCTACCCACGAAACGATTTTGAATATCATCCAATGTTTGGTCGTTTTGATCAACATGTCCCCTTCTTCCAACAAAACAATCCCTATCTCTCGGAGTTTTTTTTCCAAGGATTGTTCTGGCATCAAGGGGCCTCAAGTGCCAACGTACACAATACCCAATCTCATTTTGGTGGAAGCGGGGCCACTGGCCAAGATGATGCTTTAAATGTCCCTGATATTTCGGAGGCATTTCATAAAACAGCTCGAAACTTAAGTTTTCAAGAACTTAATGATTCTTCGGGCAATCTTGCCCAATGGAGAGCGGAAAAGCAGGTTTTTTATATTCCTGAAACGCCAACAAGCTCTATAACCATTTCTTTTATGGATTTTTCTACTGAGCCTTTTGAAATCGTTTTTCCTAAAAGAGGAAAGTATCACCTCACAATTCATGGAATCGATGGTGCAAAACTTAGTGTTCGAAAAACTGGGTCCCCTACATGGCAAGAAAGATTTGATTCCACTATAACCACAGAATGTAACACCGACCGAAAATTAGAAGGAATCTATACTCGAGTAAGTCCCGATCTAAGTCTTAATGGTGTTCGTATTGATATCCTTCGTGAAGACAATGATGAATGTCCTTGTGTTATCGAAAACAAACCAACAGATCTTTGTTTATTTGGAACATGGAATGTAGACACGAATACCGTCTTAGATTTTATGAGAAGATTAACCGCCAATGCTTTTGACTTGACCAGTGTATCTGGAAACGTAAAGCTTACCTTTACCCCAGACGGAGGACATCAATGGGATTATCAAAACCTCATTATTAGTGGACAAACTCGTGGACGTAGACCCTCCCAGATCAATATGTACTGGAATGGTGTGAGTAATCTCACGTATTCAAACGTAACGACTTCTTCATCTGCCAAAGTTTGTACTAAAACCCAAGGCAATAACATTCAGTCCCGGGCCACTATGTCGGCCAGAGGTCAAACTTTTAATATACCAGTTATGAACGCACCCTTTAGCGGTGAAGGTGAACTTCCCTACCATTGTAGTGCAAGTGTTTTTACCTATGATATCAATACCGGCCCGGCACCATTAAATTGGATCTTTCATCGGGGAAGTGCTCCGTAGTTTGAAGAACAACCATTGTTAGACTTTTGTATATAATTCTAGTTGATTTAAAACGAAATAAATGGGCCTTGCTAGGCCCATTTATAGAAGAAAACTTTATTTAATTATTTTACGCATCGGTAAGAGAAGTGACCTCTTCTGAATCCATACTGGCCGCGGATAGATGAGTGATGAACGTGAGCCATTGAGCCACCATCATGAATTTCAGTGCCCCAGAAAGGTCTTTTGTAAAAGTCAAAATCGATTTGTTTAAGACCATGCTCAACTGCTAATTTGTATTCTGATTTGCTTGGAAGATGCATACCTAAAAGCGCACATTCATCCATGGCCACATAATGGTTGGCCTTACCCATCCAGTCCGACCACAAAAGACCTTGTTCATCTTTCCAGGCCTCAAGCTCCTCAGTGACTTTAACACGTGTAAAAGCGCCGTCTTTCTCGGTTAAACAGCTTTGTCCCACCTCCATCTGATAGAGGTTAAGGTCTAAGCAAGTTGGGATGTGGTTGGCCTGAACGAGTCCAGAACACACAATAAGAGCAAAAGCGAAAAGATGTTTTTTCATATGGTCCTTCTTGAAAATAATTTGGGGGCATCATATTTCATCAAAAGATTTTTAGCTATGACATTAAAAATAATTAAAGTTGTCAAATAAAACACTGTAAAAAATAGTCACAGAAGGAGATTGTGTTTGAATGTAACTTCTTTTGCTTAGAAATATATTTTTAATATAAGTACCAAACTTTAAAAGATGAAAGGATTATCGTCGTTAAGAAAAGGGTATAAACTGGCGTAAAGCTTTGTTAAGACATTGCCTAATGCTGGTAAGTGGCCTGGAAAACTTCAAAAACGTTCTTGGCCCATTCAAATGCTAAATGCTTATTTGATCTGAATGAATAATGGATCCCGTCACCACCAATTTGTGGATATTGAGTGAAACGATAACTTTCAAAAATAGGACATTCAGATCCTACTGCTTTTTTTATGAGTTGAGACAGTCTAGGTATATTTTTTCTATTACTCCGAGAATCAGGGTTCGTGATGTAAAAACAAGAGGCGCCAGATGATTTGATCTTTTTTATGAATGATTTAATGTCATTGATGACAAATTCATCACTCTTAATTCGTCCATAATTCCCGCCAAATTCTAAAATAACAATCTCTGGACGAATATGTGAAAGCAAATGATCAATAATAGGAGTCGTATGTATTTTTTGTTCTACTTTATCACCATTTTGATTTCTTGAATAAAAGCCACAAACTGTTTTTTTTCCACTTTTCCACCAAGATGCGATTGAACCACAGCTACCATAGGTGGCAACTTCGTGACCCTCATCTCGTAAGAGTTGATCTAATTTGTGACCAAAAGGACCGACGGTATGAGAGTCGCCCACATACAGAATCGTAGAAGCAAATGCTTCGGCATTAAAACAGATGATGAAGTATATAAGGATTTTTGTCATAAAAACATTTTACAACATTTTCATATCACTAGGATCCTTCAGGGCAGAGATTACCGGCGCTGTTATTCAGTTGTATAGTTTCTGGACAGGGTCTTTGTCATTTCTAAGAGTCTGATGCCCTCAATCTTTGAGAATTCAAGGGCCGGAAATTCTTCAACTTTACCTGTGAGGTTAAATCCACACCGTTCATAAAATGAGATGAGTTCTGATCTAAACTGAATAACTGTGAGACGGATGTTCTTTAGTTGCCACCGATGTGCCAAAGTCTCAATTTCTTTAAGAAGGCTTTTCCCTACTCCCAGGGATTGGAGTTTAGGATTTACGGCAAACAATCCAAAATATAAAGAGTCATCATCTTCTTTGACGGCATGAATGCATCCTAATACATTTTCTTGTTCATCAGTGGCCATGATGATTTTATTAAAAGATTTTTTTATAAGTTCCTCCACTCCCTCTTTATCAATCCGTTGGCCATCCATCATATCGGCTTCTGTTGTCCATCCGGCCTTGGATGAATCTCCCCTATATGCAGAATTGATCAAGGCAGCTACTTTTTCAGAATCGTGTAAGGTAGCATCTCTAAATTTTATATTGGGCATAATGTACTCCTAAAACTTAAAAATGTTAGTACATCTAAAGAATGGAAATGAACAAAAAATTTTAGGCCAAGAGTGTTTGACGCACATGTTCCATCTTTAAAAAAGTGGGAGTCACTGTCTTTGTTGAAATTCATCAGGGTCTAAGTGATGTAAACAAGGCCACTCACTTATCATCGACTTACGCCTGGCTTAACTTACTGCTTCTCTTCTACCATTTCTCATTCAAATTTAAGGAACTGTATATGAAAATCTTGGCCATTTTTTTTCTTTTACTATCACTACAAAGCAATTCAAAAACATTCTTCCAACCTCATCTGGACCATTCAAATGCCCATGAACTTGTGTGGTCCTTTTCTGAGTCTCGTCCTGACTGGGGAAAAAATGATAAAAATCAAGTTCGTTTAGACTGTCTAAAAAATCCCATTCCAGAATTTGATGTCTATTGGAATAATGCTCAAACATTAAAAACTGTTTTTAAAAATAAACTTTCACCTGGAATTCAGTGTCAGGCACAAATTTTAAATTTGTCAGAAAAATTTTATTTTAAAACACCTCTCATAAAGGTGAACGAGATTTACCCTTGGGACTTTGAGAATCTTGATGAAGACTCTGCCTTCATTCTAAAACTTGAGGCCCCTATTGATCCACAACTTATTGCACAGAATGCTTACGTTGAAGTTGAAGGCTCAAATGAGAAAGTGGAGCTTGATGTCGTAACAGGTCCTGTTCGAAGTGAAGTACTCAAGTCGCAATACTTAGAAGATTTACGTGAACTCATTGTCCTAAGGCCACGAAGAAATTTTCCTCTAAATAAAAATGTTGTTTTTGTTCTTCCAGAAGCTGTGACATTTTTTTTTAAAAAGCAGGGACATGTTCGGAACTCGTTTGAAGTGAACATGACTTGCGAACGAACGTATGCAAGTGCTCCGTGCTCTCCTTTTGGTACTATTTCACTAAACTTTAATTCCGATGTTGCATTAGAAGATTTAAAAAAAATTAAAATCATTCATGAAAAAAAAGAGTATCCATTACATTTTACAAATTCAACCTATCAAAGATGGGCAAGTTTTAATATAAAACTAGACGCTTCACAAACTTATGAGATCCATATTCCCGCATCACTTGAGGACATGGAAGGAAGGAAGCTTTCCAATTCAAACAAATTTCCCCTTACTGTGAAGACAGGCATTTATCCTCCTCTGGCAAAATTTCCCGGACCCTTTGGAGTACTTGAGGCCAACACCGAAATGTTATTACCCCTAAGTGTTAGGAATATAGAAAAAGTCGTTACACTTAAAAAAACCTCATCTGTCATAAAAAAACTTGATCCTTTGACCATCATGAAATGGAAATCTGCAATAGATAAACGCCAGAACTTTTCAATTCCTGATCTCAGGGATCAATCCATATTCAATGAATATAAAGTTAAAACTCAAAGTGAGACATTAAAGTATACCGCATCTGAGAATGAGACAGAGGTTCTGGGTTTACCATTAAAAGAAAAAGGCCTACACATTATTGAAGTATCATCTCCCGCCATAGCCGAATCACTTCTCCAGAAAACTGAATTTTATACCTCGACTGCAGTTTTAGTTACAAACATGGCGGCACATCTAAAAATGAGTGAAAAAAACTCATTAGTCTGGGTGACAACTCTAGATAAGGGAGAAGCGGTTTCAGATGCTGAAGTCACCCTTTACGACTGTAATGGCAAAGTCCTTCAAAAGGGAAAAACCAATAATACGGGGCTTTTACTTTTTTCAAAAGTCACTCTTGAAAATTTAAACTGTTCAAATCATAAGGAAGAATATTCTTCCAGAATTATTGCTGTTGCCACAAAGGGAGATGATTCCACTTTTACCTTTAGTGACTGGACTCGAGGCATCGAATCCTGGCGATTCTCTCTACCTTGGCGTGAAAACACTGGCCCGATAAGGGCCCATACTGTCTTTGATAGGCCTGTTTATAAGCAGGGTGAAAAAGTTCATATGATACATCTCGTACGAGATCAATCAGAGGCAGGACTAAAGTATCCTAAAGAAAAGTTCACTCATCTTCTTATCCAGCATCTTGATACTGGAAAGGACTGGAGCCTTGCAATCAAGTGGAAGGATGCTGGAACTGCTCTCACATATTTTTCACTACCTGAAGAAGCTCCACAAGGAAATTACGGTCTGAGTCTTGTAACTTACTTAAATGGTGTCGTTGCCAAAAGCATCGAGGCCGGTCACTTTACCGTTCAAGCATTCCGTATTCCCCTTATGCGTTCTGATTTGTCTTTTAAAGAGCAACGCACTGATTATTCCGAAGGGGAAGAGCTTGAACTCTTAGGGCATCTTGAATTTATGGCAGGGGGATCAGGCTCAGACACAAATGTCACACTCAGAACCGAAGTCGTTCCACTAACTCAAAGTACATATTTCAAGGATTATGAAGGTTATCTTTTTACGTTTGGAGAAATATCTGACAATAAAGAATCAGGTACCATTCTTGAGAAAAAAACATTAAAAACTGATGCCAAAGGTGATTTTAGTTTTAAATTTTCTCAGATTCCAAAGAGCAATAAAGTTCAGAACCTAAGGGCCGAAATTGAGTACATCGATCCTAATGGGGCTTTTCAAACAAATAGTCTTAGTGCTCTCATTTATCCTCATAATAAATTAATTGGATTTAAAAATCCTAAGAATGTGTACAGCACTAAAATCAATGAAAAAGTATCATTTGAATTGCTGATGATTGATCGTAAAAAGATGCCTCTCTCAGATGAAAATTATAAAATTAAACTTTATAAACGTATTAATCTAACTAATCGAAAAAAAATACTCGGTGGTTTTTATACCTATCACAATACTTCAAAGATTGAAGATATGGGCGAAGTATGTGCGGGACAAACAAATAAAAAAGGCATGGCAATATGCGAACTTTCTTTAAAGGCTGGAGGCGATTACTATCTTGTTGCAAAATCTGGTGACTCTGCTGGACAGAGCAACTTTTATATCTATGGAGATCAAAACTCTTGGAACGAAGAAGAATATAATGACCGTATTGATATATTGGCCGACAAAAATATTTATTCAGCAGGGGAAAAAGCCGTTTTTAAACTAAAAACATCTTTTGAACATGGGCTTGTACTGATCACAAAAGAGCGTGCAGGAATTCTTAAGACCTATCTCACATCTTTTGATAGAAAAAATCCTTTTATTGTTGTTCCCATTGAACAAGAAGATTATCCGAATATTTTCATTTCAGCTCTCATTGTTAGAGGACGATTAGCACAAGGTCAGGCCACGGGAATAATTGATCTTGCTAAACCAGCTTATAAATTGGGTCTTATAGAAGTCCAAGTACAAGATAAAAATCAAGCGTTATTCATCAATGTTGTGCCAGATAAAGCTGTCTATAAAGTTCGAGAAAAAGTTAAATTAACTATTCAGGTTAAAAATGCTGATGGGACTCCTGCCAAAAATCAGACCGCGGCCATAAGTGTCTTTGATGAGGGACTTCTTACTGTGAATGCTCAGGATTCTTTTGACCCCTTAAAATCCCTTATGCAAAGCTTCAGACACTCCGTTGTCACGGCTACGGCCCAAACCCATATCATAGGGAAGAGACATTTTGGTCTTAAAGCTCGACCTCAAGGTGGAGGTGGGGGCAAAGATCAACAAGTCCGTCAGATGTTTGATACCCTGGTTTATTGGAATCCAAAGATTCAGTTAGATAAAAGTGGAATGGCTCTTGTTGAATTTCCTCTCAATGACTCTTTAACCACTTTTTCTATTAAATCCTTGGCCTATGGTGAAAAAAAATTTGGTAAACACAAACTCAGCATTCAATCGAGCCAGGATATTTTAAGTTTTGCGGGAACTTCGCCCTTTATTAGAACAGGTGATCAGTTTTCTGCCCGTTACACATTAAAAAATGTAACTTCAAACTCTAAAACGCTTAGGATTGAGCTCTGGCTTAATGGAGTACAAATTAAAAAAGAAAAGTTTAATCTTCTTGGTGGAGCATCAAGCGTTGTATCTCAGGAGATTGCACCTTTTAAAACAACTGGGACAGCTCAGTATTCACTAAAAGTTTTTGAAGGCAATGAGCTCCTAGATGAATTAAGAACATCACAAATAATTCTTCCTCTCTATACTCCAAGAGTTCAGTTCTCCGATTTAAAAGAAATTAAAGGTGAAGTCCTTGTACCTGCGAGTTCCGAAAATTCATTTTATGCTGGAACGCAAGTCATTTTTTCTTCTTCTCTGTTACCTGGCCCTGAAACATTTAGATCATATATGCGTAGTTATTTTTATAATTGTTTCGAACAACAACTGGCACGTACTATTATCATGGAAGATAAAAAGCTGTTTAAAAAACTTGATAAAGAAATTGACTCCTACATAGATTCAAGAGGTCTTCTAAAATTTTATCCTCGTAATGATCAACGTGGTTCGATTTCTCTCACTGCACATTTTCTTGAAATGGCCTACTGGGAAAAGTTACCTTTTAAAAGGATAGAACGTTTGCAATATGCCCTTAAGCAGTTCATCAGCGGAGAAATGAAGGATCTTGAATCTTGGGAAAGAGAGAACTTCGAATTTTTAAAACATAAGGCGATGGTCGTTTTAAAACTTAGTGGCTCCCCTCATTTTAATCCTGCATGGCTAAGTGATGTTAGCACTGCAAAAGAATCAGACTCTCTTTTAATTCTTATCGATAAGTGGATTCTATTTTTTCCAGGCAATCAAGCTCTCATTGCTCATGATTTAATAAGATTTAAACTTAAAATTGATGGATCAACCATTGTCCTCGATGTAAATGACAATGAAGATATATTCAGCTCATCCTCTGCTGTTTCTGCAAGATTTCTACTTTTACAAAAGACAATGGCAGGTTCCTCAAAGTTTGATGAATTTTATAAGTCAAATGAAGGGAAATTTGTTCGCGGTTTTCTCGGACAACAAAAGTCGGGTCATTACAGTGATACAGTTTCAAACACGTATGCTTATATTTTACAAAAAAAATGGTCAAAGTCTGCAGTCTCAGGGACCACTACGTTGGGAGGAATCAAATCTTCTTGGAAAGATGGCGAGGCACCTTTCATCAACGTCTCTAGAGAAAATGGGTTAAAAGATAATTGGTTAAAACATAAAGGCACCGGAACTCCTTGGGCAGATTTACGTTATCTCGTTTATCCAGATCCTCAAGCCCAAACATTTCAGGGTATAGAACTTAAACAATCACTTTCTCAAACTTCATTTAAAATACAAGACAGGATCATTCTTAAATTGAACATTAACTTAAAATCCAAACTCAATATGGGTGGAATTCGTATTCCCATGCCCGCAGGTGTCAGCATTCTTAACGTAGAATCATCTGAAGTACCTTTTGATTTTGAGGAAAGAACGGAACAAGAATGGCGTGGTTATTTTAATCATTTACCCAAAGGACAATATAACATAGAGATCACTCTTAGGCTTAATCAACCAGGAGACTTTGAAATTCCAGGAACCCGTATGGAAGCACTATACAGCCCTGACATCTTTGGAGAATTACCGTACTGGAATATGAGGATTCAAGAATGATGAGATTCTTTTTTATATTTTTTTTATTATCCTGTTCTCGAACTCAAAACTTTGAGTCTGTAAAAAATAATCATCCCTCTTCTTTTCAGGAGATCACGGACAGACATGGTGAACTCATTCACGAGATTCGCCGTAACCATAATGTTCAAAGACGTGCATGGACAAAACTGTCAGAACTTCCTCCAAAAATGTTAGAAGAGATTTTAATTTTTGAAGATCACCGTTTTTATTCTCATTTTGGATTTGATCCATTGGCCATGCTTAACAGTTTAAAATCCTGGCCATTGAGAGGGGCCAGTACCATTTCCATGCAAACAACAAATCTATTATTAGGGGTTCCTCATAAACGATCTGTTAAAAACAAAATATATCAGATCCTTTCCTCTCTAAAACTAGAAGTATCCTGGAGTAAAAAAGAAATTCTTGAAACTTATTTCAACCTTGTTACTTTTAAAGGTGAGCTGCAGGGTATAAACGCTGCAAGTCTAGGCTTGTTTGGAAAGTATCCACGGGGATTAGATCTCTATGAAAGAATCCTCCTTTACAGCATGATTCCATCACCCAATCAAAAACCGGAAAAAATTCTCTCTCGTGCTTGTCGATATCTCAAGCGCATCTCATCAAATGAGGATTGCCGTTTACTACAGGTAGCACTTGATCTTTCTTTCTATAAAGACACAAGAACTGAACTTCAGCAAAACCTTATTCCTCACCTTGCAACGAAGCTAAAAAATCAAAATGAAGTTCAAACCACCATTATTAAAAGCTTACAGATAGAAGCTCAAAAAACTCTTTCTGCTCAAATTCGTTTCCTTCAGCATCAGAATGTTACTGATGGTGCCATTCTCATTATTGACAGAAAAACAGCTCAGGTTCTGGCCTATGTAGGCTCTAGTGGCGCTTTTTCTCATTCTCGGCAGGTTGATCATATTCAATCACTGAGACAAGCAGGATCAACCCTTAAGCCCTTTCTTTTTGCTAAAGCGATTTCCAAAAAAATTATCACAATGAATACCCCCTTAAGGGATGAACCTTTCACTGTTACAAAAGATGGTTTAACTTATCGGCCAGAAAACTATCAAAAAAGTTTTACCCATCAAGATATTCCCGCAAAGATTGCTCTAGGATCCTCTTTAAATATTCCTGCTATCCGAGTGATCGATCTTCTGGGCCCAGAGAGATTTTATCATTTCCTTGCTGACTTAGAGATGAGACACCTCCTCGCCCAAGAAAATTACGGCCACTCCATGGCCTTAGGGGCCGTTGATATAACTCTTTGGGATCTTGTAAGAGGATATAGGGCCATGGCAGAAGGCAATCTTAGAGAACTCTCTTACTTGCCCGAAAATAAATTTTCGCAGAAAATAATTCCTGAATTCTCAGCAGAAGTGCGTTTTATAATGGGTTCTATCTTATCAGAAAAAGAAAATAGGCATCTCACGTTTGGCCTTCAAAGCTCCCTTTCAACGGATTCTTGGAGTGCAGTAAAAACGGGAACGAGTAAAGATATGCGAGATAACTGGTGTGTTGGTTATACGGATCGTTTTGTTATTGGTATTTGGATCGGCAACAGTTCTGGTGAGTCGATGTGGAATGTGACAGGAATATCCGGAGCTGCACCGATATTTTCCCATCTTGTTTCTTATCTTCACCAAGAGAAAAGAAGCTCAAATCCGATAAAACCCAACTCTTTGATTGAGCATAACCAAAACTTCTATATCCCTGGCACTGAACCTAAATACTCTTTTTCAATCATTAAAAAATCTGAAATTTCAAAAATTATTTTTCCTCAAGATGGATCTCAATTTGCTTTTGATCCAGAAATTCCTGAATTCAATCAGCGTATTCATTTCAAAAAGAGCTCCGATCGAGGCGAATTAAAAATGTTTGGTAAAACTCTTTCACTCAAAGAGCTTGGCCGTGGTTTTTTACCAGAAAAGAAAGGAAGTTATCGCATTGAACTTTGGGAAGATGAAATGCTCAAAGATTCAATTACTTTCCACGTTAAGGCCGGAAAATATCTTTAACGCTAATTTTCATCAAGAAGCTGAAAATGTCCAAGGTTTACTTACGTTCAATAAGTTCGATTTTGTAACCGTTAGGGTCCTCAACAAAGGCGATGACTGAGGTGCCATTTTTCATAGGTCCCGGTTCTCTTACAATCTTCACTGCAAACGTTCGTAGACGGTCACATTCTTTATATATATCTGGTGTCGAAAAAGCAATATGCCCAAAAGCATCCCCTAAAGTATATGAATGGCGACCATAATTATAAGTGAGTTCGATACAAGGATCATTTGTAGTTGTTCCGAAACTTAAAAAGACAAGAGTGAACTCTCCGGCAGGATAATCTTTTTTAGAAATCATATTCATACCCATGATCTCTGTATAAAAATGAATTGATTGATCCAGATCATTTACACGAATCATCGTGTGAAGATAGTTCATAAATTATCCTAAATTAGACTTAACATCTTTGTAGTGATCTTCATCTAGGTCTTGGGGCAGATCTCCTTGATATTTAGTCCCCATGATGAAATCAACGATAGGATCAACGATACCAAAATTATATCGGCTCATCAGACGTGGATTATGGTGGGCCAAATGGTGCTGTCGCATGTAAAGAATCCAGGGAACGTTCATTAAGAAATGGTCTTTAGCTAAATGACTTGCCCAATGAAAAAATTCATACATCAAGAAGTAACCTGCTGCAGATCCTGCTAGAACGTGGCCAACATCTGCACCTAAATAATAACTTACAGCGAAGTAGATCAAAGGCTGACCTATAAACGTAAAACCAGCAACTACTGACATCGGAAAAAAGACGGCATTAAAATCCATGCTACTATCAAAAGTTATCGTTTCTGCAGTAAAATAACGATGATGTTCGACTGTGTGAGTATCATATGGAAAAGTCCACCATTTGTACCGTCGGTGTAGAGGATATTTATGTAGAATAAAAACGACCACATTTCCTAAAAAGAAAATCATGATCATGAGTACTAATGAAAGAAAAGACCAGTCTTTAACCATGACAAAATGAACAAGGATCGCACTGAGCAAAAGACCAATATTGACCCCTAGATGAACAATAGGACTATAGTTCTTAGGAAGAATTTCTTTTTTATACCACTCACGGTATTTTTTATTATTCAAAAGTCTTGTCTGTTCAATAGAATTAACTTTATTCACTTTTAACCTTCTTGCTTGTTTTGATTATTATAACACAAAACATTCTGGTTTTCCTGCCTGTAGAATTTTCATAACAACTAAGAAACGTTATCTAGTCCCAACCTAAAACTTGATACCCTTGTTCGGCCAAACACTGATTCACATAACGATGTTTAATCTGATCAGGAGTGAGGGCCCCTGCGGTGCCACCACCCGCAGCACCCATCGCGCCACCTCTTACTAATCCACTACCAACATTACCTGTAAAAACTCCACCTACTGCACCGATGGCGGCCCCGATAGCAGCTCCGACTCCAGCACCTTTAGCAACGTTTTTTCCTTTCGAACTTTCTAGATACTCATCAGCTTCAGAAATGCAGCGGTCTATGTCTTTTTGAGCAATTTCTTTGCCCACTTCTTTAAACTTTTGGTTGGGATAAAGTTTTGGTTTGGACGCACATGAAAGCAATATCAGAAGTAGGGCCCAAGTCATTTTGTTTGTCATAAAAAGCTCCTGAAATGATATTTTATTGTACTAGTCAAACGGGGAATCGATAAGGGAAAATCAAACCACTAAATTGACAGGAGTCCTCATGTTTGAGCTTACTAGCGAATCTATTACCGCCCTTTTGACTTTAACAGCTATGGAAA
>CAMCZE010000029.1 GCA_945885655.1 Bacteriovorax stolpii
AAAAAGTGACTTGGTTGTGCAAGGACTTTATAAGAAGCTAAGTAAAAGAGCAATTGCCACTTATGCCGAAGGATTCGCTTTTAAGTTGGGGGGAAATATTATCAATGTTTCCGTTCACGCTCCTTTTCTATTTGTGAATGGTTTGTCACAGAATTTCCTTAGTACAATTGTACTTAATGATGGAACAACAATCTCTAAAAAGTTAAATCGACTTGAAATAAGAACCATACAAAATGATCAAATCACTGTCGTTATGCACAGAACCTTTTTAGATATACACATGAAACTATCACCAATGAGAATAGGGACAATAAAAGGTGGACTCCTTGGCGATTATGATTTGAGTAAAAAAAATGATCTCACTTCGACAGAGGGGATTATGATAGACATTGAAACTAGAAATAAAAATCCAAAAATATATACCGATTTCGGAGAAAGTTACAGAGTTGAAGAAAAAGAAAGTTTATTCTCTGAATCCATATTATCTCATTATAATGGATTCGACAGGGTCTTTCCGCTTAACTTAAACCTACCTCCTGCCAATGATGAACAATTACTCCAGGCAAAAAAAATATGCGTAAGTAAAGAGATTAAGCAGGAACCTTTCCTAGAAGATTGCACGCAAGACGTCGTCGCATCGGGAGATAATACTTTTATTGAATCTGCTATCATGGCACAAAAAATTATAAATAAACCCGAACAATTTTTCAGACAGAATAATTTTGGATTCGGTTTTAATGGGTATTACGAACTAGAGTTTAAAGTCATAAAACAAAACGGTGAAACATCCGTTGGTAATCTAAACCTATCAACACGAATGGATGATTCTGCACTTGAGTATAGATTTGATGGAGTTGCTCATAATAGAGTGGTTACTGACTATATAACCAACAAGATGACGACTATTAAACTAAACAATGACGTAAAAACAGGCTTTCGAAAAAACTCTGAATACATACTAAGTTGGGAAATTGAGCCAACGATACAATGGACAAAGACTAACGAAACAAAAACGATCTTAGGATATGAAACTCTTCTTTATCATTTCAGTATTAATAATATTAAAGGTCGGGCCTGGATTGCTAAGACCTTAAAACACAATCACATATTTCCTTTTAAGTATCTCATTGGTCTCTTGAGAGATGAGACATTTCCAAGTCTGTTATTTCCTAATTATTTATTTGGATATAATTATTATGGAATGATTTTAGAAGCCCAAATTGATGATAAAAATGGCTCTCGAATTTTAAAAATTAAAAACATAAGTAACTCGCCTGATCTACGAATGCTGGATCTAAGTGATGTTCTGATAAGAGATCAATAGCCTAGTCGTTATCACATCGATATCTGAATTTTAAAACAAAGATCTCATCGAGAACCCTGCGAAACTGGGTTCTCGTGGTATCGAACTTATATAATCGTCCTACTTTTAAATAGCACCAAACATTCTAATTAAACTCTTTCGCCGTGTTGAGATTGATCAAGTCCCAGATCTTCTTCTTCTTGAGTTACTCGCATAGGTTGAATAAAATTACAGATCACATACAAACCGTAAGACATGACGAAACCAAAAACCATCACTAAAACCAGAGCGAGGATGTGATAGATAAAAGTTTTGGTTTCTCCGTAAATCATACCTACGTCTTTAGCAAAAACAGCTGTCAAAATCATTACCACAATTCCACCTAATCCGTGACACGGAAAAACATCTAATGTGTCATCAATTTCTGTTTTGGCCTTTAAGGCTAAAGCACAGTTAGAAACAATTGAAGTGATAAATCCAATTAAAATCGCGGCCCCAATACTCACAAAGCCTGCACCGGGAGTAATCGCCACAAGACCTACCACTGCTCCGATACAAGCACCAAGAGCAGAAGCTTTATTGCCACGAAGGCGCTCTAGAAACATCCAGGTAAGCATGGCAACCGCTGAAGCTGTATTGGTATTCATAAATGCGAGCGTGGCCGTTTCGTTGGCAGCAAGGGATGATCCAGCATTAAATCCAAACCAACCAAACCATAAAAGACCAGTTCCTAAAATCACATAAGGAATGTGGCAAGCATCATGTTTAATATCTTTACGAGGTCCTAGATAAATTGAACCGGCCAGGGCCGCCATACCTGCAGAGATATGCACAACTGTTCCACCTGCAAAATCTAAAACTCCCCAGTTTCTGAGAAGACCATCTGGGTGCCAAGTCATGTGTGCTAATGGGGCATAAATAAAAAGACAAAAAAGCGCCATAAATAAAAGATAAGAAGAAAATTTAACTCTCTCAGCAAAAGCACCTGTTACAAGGGCAGGAGTGATGATTGCAAACTTTAATTGAAAAAGAGAAAAAAGCGCAAATGGTATAGTAGGGGCAAAATCTGGATGAGTGAACATCCCAACTCCTCTATACATAAAAAAAGTCGCTGGATTTCCAATGATTCCTCCAATGGAATCACCAAAACAAAGACTAAATCCCACCGCAACCCATAAGACGGAAATTACACCCAAGGCCACCATGGACTGAAGCATGGTTGAAATAATATTTTTTTTGCGTACCATCCCTCCATAAAAAAATGAAAGGCCTGGAGTCATAAGAAGAACAAGGCCCGAAGCTGTTAAAAGCCAGGCAGTGTCTCCTGTATTGATAGGACCACCCACTTTTGTTTGAGGAACCTCGGGTAAAAAAGTTGCAAGAAGTCCACAAATGGCTATTAGACTCAAATGAATAAGATACTTAAGGCGCATAAATCCTCCGCTTAATACTTTAATTATAAACTAAAATATTTAAGCGGATAAAAAATTCTTCAGTAAAAAAAAGTATTTTCTTGCACCTTCATCTATTGATGAATCTCAATGCCTACTTTGATGGGGCGCTCAATTTGAAGACCAGAACTTGTCAAAAGTTCGATCAATTCAGATGGCCTGATTCCCGTACCTTGTTTTACCTGCGAAGTCACAAAGACACCCGGTAAGCGGCAAGGAGAAACCTCGTCAATAATCTCCATCAAACGCTCATTCAACTCTAACTTTCCAGTTTTTATTTCAAGAAGCATAGGACGGATGTCCTTTTCAATCATGGTTTCATCTTTTTTCGAATAAGACTGAATCAAGATTTTCTCTTGAGAAGAAAGGGAGCTCACCACTCGATCGAGAGTTGTTCCATCTTTTACGGGAATGAAATACGTAAATGACTTCGCTGAATCTTGGATGGAAGGCGTTTTTGAATTGATGGCATTAATGCCCTTAAATACGATACCTGGCTCAGAATGTTTTTGTATGGCCGTAAGAACTTCGTCAAAGTTAGTCCACTCAGTAGGAACTCTGATATCAAAATACTCGGATAAAGAACTAATCCCTAAGGTCAGGGCAGGTCCAAATGAAAGAAGTGGACGAATGTTATAGCCCTCCGAATGTAGAGTCTCAAGTCCCGCACGTTTAAAAATTCGCGCCATAACTTTTTGAAGATCAAGATGCGAAATAAAAGAAATGGGTCCCAATTTAGAAAATTCAATTCTATATTTTGAACCTAAAAATTGGTTACGTTTATCACGAAGCTCAACAATATCTTTTTTCAAAACCTCAGGAGGCACATATGCTTCATCGGTGACTGAATTCATGCCTCTTAAAAAATCACGCCGCTCTTCGACCATACCTTTAAGATCACAGGCAACTCCACAATGGTAACAAACGAGTTTTTTCTTATCGATATCAAATGTTTTCTCTAGGGATTCCAAATTCGAATGATGCACGACCATCCCATACACTTTTCCACAAGGAGGAGAAAGCCTGTTATGGGTTGCCTTCTTCCATTCAATCTCTAAAAATCTTTCAGTCAAACCTACATCTATATGATCCCAGGCCAATTTTCCATTCATAGGAATGGTACCTAAAAAAACTTGAGTATCAAGGCCTGAATCTTCTACACATTTAACCCAAAGGTTATAATTAAATGTTTCATCCCACCCATCAAAGCGGGCACCTTGGTTCCAAGCATTGTAAATAATGTTCGCTACTCGTCTATCTCCACGGGCCACAATTCCCTCTAGAGCAGAAATACGTGAGTAATGTTTACGAAAGTTAAGGCGATGTCTCTCGGCCAGATCCTTAAGCATGTTCTGCTTACGATCAATCTCCGGCAAGGTAATCATGCTCGACCACTGAAATGGAGTGTGAGGTTTAGGAACAAATGAAGAAACTGAAACTGTAACTGTTGGATTACGTACTCCACAGTCAATGGCCTTTTTCCGGGCCTTGGCAGAAGTCTCCATAATAGCGACAACATCTTCATCATCTTCAGTTGGAAGACCAATCATAAAATAAAGTTTCATCTTACTCCAACCACGAGAGAAAACATTCTCCGCCGTTTTCATAAGATCTTCTTCTGAGATATTTTTATTGATCACATCTCTCATACGTTGAGATCCTGCTTCTGGAGCAAATGTCAGAGAGGTGTTTTTCACTTCGGCCAGCTTATCCAAAATCCTTTCATCGAGTCCGTAAGCTCTCAAAGAAGAAATTCCAAGTGTCGCATTTTCTTTATGAAGTTTTTCTAAAAGCTCGATGACAAGTGGAGTGACTGCTGAATAATCAGCAGTTGATAAGCAGGTTAAAGACGCCTCATCAAATCCTCCATTTTTGAGTCCATCCATCATCATCTTCACAACGTTTTCAGGATTCCTTTCACGAACAGGACGATAAATCATACCCGCCTGACAAAAACGACAACCTTCAGTGCAACCCCGCGCAAGCTCCACAGAAAAACGATCAAAGATTGCAGTCATGTGCGGAATAGGAGATTTAGTTGGGAACGGATAATTTGCGAGGTTATCCACAAAATATCTTTCCACTCGATTGGGAATGGCACCCGCAAATTCAGCTTTCGGTCCAGTCACCACTTCCATCAGAGTCATCTCATCAATTGCGGTATCATAAAACTTAGGTACATAAATGCCTTTCCATTTTGCTAATTCAAACAAAATCTCATCACGTTTTAGGCCCTGGGCCCTGGCCTCACCAACAAAATGAACGATACGAGAGAATAATTTCTCACCATCACCGACCACAACAAAATCCATAAAAGGAGCAAGGGGTTCTGGATGGGTGGCACAAGGTCCACCACAGATAACAAACGGCTCATCCTCACCGCGATCTTTCGTCCAAATTGTCACACCACCAAGATCAAGCATGTTTAAAATATTTGAATAACTCATCTCATATTGCAGGGAAAATCCAACGATATGAAAATCTTTGAGGGGTTTAAAATTTTCGAGTGTCACAAGTTTAAGATCACGAGATCTAATTTGTTTCTCCATATCGATCCATGGAGAAAAACATCTTTCAGCTAACATGCCTGGATGTTGGTTTATTTCATCATATAGAATTTTCATTCCAAGATGTGACATACCAATTTCATAGGTATCTGGAAAACACAGGGCCACACGACTTATAGTCTCGTCCCAATTTTTTTTTACAACAAAGTGTTCGCCACCAATATAGCGGGCAGGCTTTTCAACTTTTTCTAAAAATGATGCGTATGGATTGTGAGATGCCATGATAAGCTCCTAAGGTTTGTAACTCTCAAATGAGAGGAAGGATTCGAACCTTCGCGTTCTTAAAGATGTTGTTAGTTAGCAAAAACAAAGGTGCTTGGAAAGACAAAAACAGACCCTAAAGGATTAAAAACCTGAGGAAAGCGAGAAAACAAAACGACGATCTTCCTTCTCTCGAAAACCAGCTCTGGATTGGTCCACAGCATAGGTAGAAAGGTCGAGGATGATCTTGCGGGAACGAATACCAATACCCCCAGACCCCCATCCATCGCCATAACCACCACGGATAAAAATACGGCGATTAAAATCAAGCTCTATCCCTGCGGCCAAACGACGTTTGGGATTACTTTCATAGGCGTTATTAGCATCTTTAAAATTAGCTTCCATATGAATGCGGAATTTCTTTCCGAATTGGGGTGTTAATGAAAAACCATAATCTATGGTTTGTTGAATTTCTGTGGGTGCACCATAATCAGAAGCACCTTCAAAATCATTTTGAGTAGCATTTCTTAAAACAGCTGAGAATGTAGGAAGAAACGTGATAGGCAGAGTGAGTCTTGTTCCACCTGTGACCTGTAATGAGCGTCCTTCACGGTAATCAGATCCTTCCACTGAGACCGTTTCATCTGGATCAAATGATTTATAAATTTCACGACGATAAAGATAAACTCCAGAGACCCCAAACTTTATTATTCCACCAAACAATGCAAGATTAAATGCCGCCACTGGCCCATGATCCTTTCTTTCAGCAATCTCATATGTATTGGCCACATCGTCATTGATTATTGAACGCAAGCGGTGTGAATACATATAACCCAAAGTTAAACCTCGAAAAGTCATATTAGGAAAAGCATTCACACGTCCATGGGAAAGTTTGCCTTGATGCTCCACCAATGAAGCACGATTCACCGTAGGATCAAATTTATCATTTATTGTATATTCACCATCAGTGGACGATTGAATAAATCCATTACTCGCTTCAGCATGCAGATTAAAAAGATGAAATTGAAATTTTCTGACTGACCCAAGACCTGCAGGATTATAAAAAGCAGACCATGAGTCATCGACCTTAGAAAGATAAGCATTTCCTAAGGCAAGGGCACGAGCAGACGTTACAAATTCTGGAAACGCATGATCTTCGAAATCAAGCTTCGCAAAGGCCTGCATAGGCATCAATAAAATGAGGAGTAAAAAGGCTTTATTCAATAGTTAAGACCCCCTATCTTTATATTGTAATTTGCCTAGGGATTTGACTCAAGCGAGGGGCAAAGCTCGCCCCATTACCAACTAACGCCCACGGATAATCCATAAACTAGACGATCAGTGTCCTTGGTTTTACTCGTTATGATTCTCTGATAAGTCGACTCTACTTTTATAAAAAACATTTCATAGGAAAACTCTCCCCCCAGGTTTAAAGACATTATACTGGATTTAAACTTGGGTTGATCTCCAGTCAAATTCCCTTGATAAACGGTGCCTTCAAAATCATAGTTCGCCTGAGAAAAGCTGGTATAAGGCATAAACATGTTATTGAGCCTATAACCATATAACAATAAGAGCTCATTTCCGTTTAACTCAAAATCCATGATGCCATCTTCTTTATCTTCGTATTCATTTCCTCCTATAACAAAAGCGGCAGCCATTTTATGGCCTTCACTGTTTGTCGAACGAGGATCTCCTATGATTTGAAATTTTCCTCCATAAAGAGTTGGCCCTGAACCACTATGAGTAACCAAGATATCAAAGCTGTCAAAAAGTGATGTTGAAATCAAAACACCCATACGATCTAGATCCTCGTAAAGCACACCATTTACCGGATCATTTTCGGAATCATCTATTTTTAGAACTGAAGAAGTAGATTTTTGGATTTCAATCTGGCCACCTAAAAATCCACCCTGAGTTTCAGGAGTCATAAATCGATTTCCAGGAAGGATGTACTTAGTGGCACAACTTGTGATCATGAATAAAAATAATTGAAGGAAAAACCTCATCTTCTAATTTTACTTATTTTGAGCGTCTTAAGTGGTAGAGATACTTTTTGCCTATCGCGTAGGGAAAATTTTGCCTCATTCCTTGAGTTTTAAACCAGAACCTTTACAGGTCGATAAGTGTTCTGATGAAAACTGTTTTTTTATCATTATCTATTTTTTTTCTCCTCATATTGGCCTCATGCCAAATGAAGGAAAAAGTTGCTGACGATACAGGTCTGGTGGCGAACCATACTTCAGTGTCAAATGCTTTTTCTATTAACGCTCCAGCAGCTGGGAGTTATGCAGCTGGATTAACAATCAGTGTCGTTTTAAATTTTCCTTTTAATGTCAATGTCTCTGGCTCTCCTCGTTTAGCGCTTACAGTTGGCTCAGTGTTAAGACACGCCTATTATGCAACTGGAACTGGCACTAAAAACTTAACTTTTAGTTATATGATCGTTGCAGCTGATAACGATACCGATGGTGTGCAGTTGTTAAGTCTAGAATTAAATGGTGGTGTTTTAAATTTTACAACGAGTGGTAATACACTTAACTGTGATACCTCCTCTGTTACAGAAAAAACATTTTCAAGTGTTCTCATTGATAACACTGCTCCTGCAATATCTTCCTTTGCCCAAAGCAATCTTCCCCGATTTTATAATGTAGGAGAGACTCTTAGTTTCACAATGGGCTTCAGTGAAAAAGTTTTTGTCACGGGCACTCCTCGATTTGCGATGGCATTTTCCACAGGTGGATCCATTTTTGCAAATTATGTTGGAGGAAGTGGAACAAAAACATTAGTTTTCTCTTATGCCATTCAAAATACTGTCGCTGATACTGATGGCTATATTTTTACTTCTCCTATGGACTTAAACTCAGGAACCATTAAAGATCTTGCTGGTAACAATTCCTCCCTGGATTACAGCTCTTATACTGCTGCGGCCAATACTTATAGTTCCACGATAGACTTTGATGGCCAACTTCCTTATGTGATAAGCGTAACTGCTCCGGCCAATGGAACCTATGTCTCAGCACAGAATTTAAATTTTACAGTGCAATTTGATCGAGCTGTCACTGTTACTGGCTCTCCTTACTTGGAACTTACTGTAGGTGGTTCTTCTCGTCAGGCCACTTATATTTCAGGTAGTGGAAGTGCAAATCTTGTATTCCGTTATACCACCGTGCCAGGAGATGTGGCCCCTACAGGCATAACAGTAGCTGCATTAATTACGGCCAATGCAGGAACGATCATCGGGACTTCTGCACCTATTCAAAGTTATTTTTTAGTTGCGGCCAATAATGATTTCTCCGCACCTAACACCTCTGGCATTATTATTAACTCTATTCAACCTATGGCCATTTCACTGTCAAGATCTGTAGACACAACTCTTCCCACCTGGGGTGCGGCCGTAGCCGATAATGTATGGATCACAGGGCAAAATCTTACCATCACGGTGGCCTTTAATACCAACATGTATGTCACTCAAACAAGTGGGACACCTCGTATTCCATTAACAATCGGTGCAACCACTCGTTATGCAGATTACCTATCTGGAGGTGATGGTCAAAGCTCTCTTATCTTTAGGTATTTGATTCAGGCGGGTGATTTAGATGCTGATACAAATATCACCTTAAGTAATATCGATCTAAATGGTGGGATCATTGCAGATGTATCAAATACCAATTCTCTTCTCACTCTTCCGATTCCGGCCCTCACAACAACTTCAGTAGATGGTGTGAACCCCACTATTTCTTCCGTTGTTGCCCCGTCAGACAAAACCTATTCAACTCTGACTGGAAATAATCATCTTAACATGACATTTACCGTGAACTGGTCTGAGCCTGTGAATCTTAGTAGTTCTGGTGCTGGTTCAGGATATCTTGGTCTCACCATCGGGGCCACGCCAGTTAATGCCGAATATACAAGTGGAAATAATACGGCGATCATGCTCCATAACGTAGCATCCCTTGCGACATATAACGACACAAATGGAATTGTCATGTCTTCTCCATTTGCCGGAACAGCGGTGATCAAAGATCTCGCAGGAAATACTGCCACCGTTTTAACTTATACACTTCCCAACACTGCTTCCATCTTGGTTGACACCACTGTTCCCACTGTGTCATCAGTGGCCAGTGTTCCTGCCGCAGGAACTTATGGAGATGGAGCTAATTTAGATTTTAGTATTACATTTTCAGAATTCGTAACCACAAATGTGGCCAGTGGATATCCTCGTATACCTCTCACTATTGGTAGCACAACCCGATATCTTGTTCCGACATCAAACATGACTGCTTTAACTCACACGTTTAGATACACAATTACAACGAATGAAACTGACGCTGATGGCATCGTTATGGGCAACGCCGTAACAAGTGATCCATCTGGATATGTAAGAGATGCTGGTCAAAACGTTGTTTCCGGAACTTTTTCTCCTACGGCCATGGCAAGCGTTTTGGTTGATGGAACAGCTCCAACAATGATTTCAGTGACTCGACCGTCAAACGGTGTTTACACGTCCGGTGATATTCTTTCTTTTTCGGTACAATATTCTGAACCAGTTACTGTAACAGGATCTCCACGCATTCAAGTACCATTAACTCAAACGGGTGTTCTAGATTTTTTAGTCACGGCCGGAAATGGAACGAACACATTAACATTTAGCCGAACACTTACCAGTTCTGATTTTGATTTTGACGGTCTCTCTTCTGCTGTTACGTCTATTGATCTTAATGGAGGAAATATCAGGGACGTAGGAAACAACCCTGCTCCTACTTCCCTAACGTCCACACAAAATCTCTCTAATCTTTTTATCGCTTACCCAAACACTCAAGTGTGGGTTGCAAGTAATTTTGTGAACAATATGCCAAGTGGCCCAAGCATTTCAAGTGCAGGTTCTGCCATACCAACCGCTTGCGGAGGGGCCTCTGCATTATGCCGACCTTTTGATGGCGACGATGCCTTAATGTTAGGATCAGCTCTTGCTGGTGTAGAAACGGTCTTCATTGTTTTTGAAGCTCCCGCTGGTGTCGTGACTCAAGACCTCATCTCTCCTGATATTGTCCTCGAAAATGATGGTGCTGTTTTTGATTTAACCGCAGATGGATCACTAAACTTAAACGGTACTCCTCACAGCGCCTCTGTTCTTCACGATGTAAATATCGCCACATCCTCCATGCAAATTCTACAAGTGGATTTTGCGACATCTCAAAACTTCGGCATAGGCGCTCTCATCCCTTTAATGTTTGCAGGAAGAATCGGCGAAGTGATCATGTTCAATGGTTCTCTCAGTGCTCCTCAAAAAACTCAGATAAGGAATTATCTCTCGGGTAAATTCTAGCACTAAAACATCTTTTTCCATTCTTCAAATTCACTTGGTCGAACTTTAAAACGAGCAATATTTCCGTCATGAAGACTCATTATTTCAGTTTCTATTTGTTTAAATAATTCTTGAAGGTCTGTCTTTGGGACTTCTTTAACTTCTAATAATTTTTGTATGACTCCGACCAATTGTTGGCCGCCAATCCTATCAATAATAACTTTTTGGATTATTTCATGAATCACATTTCGATACTTCATCTTTAACAGATTTGGCTCACCCATGGATTGCTGAAGAGCTGAGTACTTATCTGAAGATCTTTGATAGGCCCACATATATAAATCTCTCAAAAGATCTATGTCGTTTTTTTCATAAATCCCAAGGAGTGCTTTTACATAAACGTCTTGATCCACATCCGCAAAAGAAAGTGGTTTAAGATTCTCTTTTATTAAAGAAATATTTGCCACTAGACGGGCCGTCCTTTTATTAACATCTTCAAAAGCTTGCATATATGACAAATGAGCTATCGAGAAAAATGACTGTTCAAATGGATCTTTGATTTGATTTAATTTTTTAATAAAAAGATCAAAACATTCTTTTAAAACATGGGGATTGTCTAAAGGTATATATGTCGTTCCATTAACACCGACAGCACTTTGCCTTATCCTACCCGAAGCACCTGGATCACCCAAAAGGTTTTCAGACAGCAGTGCATGGATACTACAAACTTCTCGGGAACTAATATGCTCTTCTCCGGCAGATTCAATTATATATTCTATCGCACCTTTATGATTTAAAATCATCTGCGTCTCAGTCGCATCTTTGCCTACCGCACTCTCACCTAGTTCAATAAGACGTTTTGTTTCTAAGATAGAATAGGTATTCCCTTCAAGCCGACTTGAGTTCCATGACAATTCAATCAAAAGCCTATTTAAAATATTGCGGGCGTAAGTGCCTGCAGGCAGAATTTGATTCTCAACACATCCTATTTTGATCAGTTCTAAACGTTGAGTCTTATCTAAATAAAATGTTTCATTTGGCTTATAAGATCTTAAAAAATCTTGGTTGTATCCCACCGGCTTTCTTGACTGCAAAGGTCCCGATATGTATTTTAATAATTTTTTTGAATTTTTAGAAAGCTCAATTCCTTTAAAAGAATCATCTGACTGCAGATCTATCTCAGATAATTTTTGAATGGCCTGAATATATACACGTCCACGAGTATTCCCTCTTTTTTCTAACAAACCTTGTTCTACAAGAGAGTTTAATATTCTATTTATGGCCTTACGATCGGCATCGGAATCTTTTGATAATCCTGTGGCCTCTGCAACATCCTGCAAATTTATTTCGTTTTTTCTCTCAAGAAGATTAACAATATGGGCTTTAAAATCAACTTTTCCTCTATTTTTCATAAAGCCCCTAGAATATACCTATTGGGACATTTTTTGTCCCAATGACCTGTTTTTAAGCTTTTACTTTAGCATTTTTTGTCCTAATACTCAACATTGGGACATTTTTGTCCCAATGTTGTGCAAAAGGTACGTGACACTATCTACTGTGCGCTAAATTCTAGGGCGCCCTAGAAAAAGTCTGGATGGCACGCCTTTGGTTGTGAGCAAAACACAGCATCCTAATATTCTCCGGTGATCTATCTCCACCCAATGCAAAAGGTTGAATGTGATCATACTGAAGATTTCTTCTCTCGTTGCAACCTTTGAACTCACACTTATGCCCAGATCTTTTTAAAACTTCACGTTTAGTCTGTAGCGGAATATACCTACTTACCTTTGATTCATCGGCAGAGCTTCTTTCAGGTTTTGAAGTTTCAACTTGTTTGAGTTTCTCATCTAAGAGAGCTTCGATAATTTCAAGTTCCGTTTGATCCCAGCCAAGTTTTTTCATTTTATTCAAAAGCCTCTCATTTAAAACAATCTTCTTTTCCATCTGAGGTTTCGCTTCTTCTTTTAAATCCCGCGATGATTTTCCAAGAGATTCCTTAAGCTTCTGAGTATGTGAGACACCTTCATTATTTGCTTGTTGATTAATAATCGCCGCATTTGTAATGGGCAACTCTCCAGTCTCAATGAGCAATTTTGCCTCAGGTGCTTTTTCAATAAGCCTCATCGCCTGAATCCTGATCCAACTCTCTCCTTCAGAATATCCCAGCTCTTTCATGACATATTTCTGCAATGTCGAATGACCAAAATCCACAAACAGTTTACGGCGATTAATTTCATGCAGATGATCTAGCAAAAGCACAGTCGCCATTTTCTCCGACTTCGCCGCCTTCATTGTTTCAGAATGCAAAACATAATTAGATAATTTTTCAAACATAAGATCCTCCCTAAAAGATAAAACTTTATAACATGACTTTTAAGAGGAGAAAGTGAAGCATGCGATGAGCTTACCTGGAGTTTTAATTCTTAATACAGATCCGGCAACACAAATCATTTCAAAACGATAACACTAGCAATCCTAGGCCATACCAGAACAAGCTCTCAACTAGACAATAAAAAAAGTAAATAAAAAAAAACGACTTAAATTCAATCAAAACAAACAATTTTAAATTTAATAAGATTTTTCAAAAATGAGTAACACCGATTTTCTTTTTCGATAGAAATGCTCAATCCTGTTGCTCCAGCTCCTGCATTATTAGCACGGATAATGGTTTGGAGGAATTAAACGTCGGCAATTTAGTGACTTCAAGCGGGCCTGTGAAGAACTTGGAATGAGAGTTGTTTTTTCCAGTTCCCCACAAACAAAAGGAAGAATTGAAAGAGCCTGAGATGCGATTGAGAAATATTTAAACATTGCCTGCGGCCAATTACGGGGCAAAAAATAATACAGTTAGTGCTCGAGATCTTGAGCCGAAATATCATCCAGTCGCTGAACACATTGATTTAAACGAAATTTTTTGCAAGAAAGAGTTATGTACGGCATTCACAAGCAGAGCATCGGAATTGCAGAAAAAATTTTGCCCACCCAGTTGAGGTGAGCAAAATTTTCGGTATCTTTTAACTAATTAGAATCTTCTCTTTTGGCCCGGCATACGGTGATTCACTTTACCAAGATAAGAGTTCTTGATGTTTTTCATCGACTCTAATCTCTTCTCTGCCATCACATCGGCCGCTTTGTTTACTGGAATCTCTTGTTCTTCAGAAATGCGGAAAACTTCAAGAGTCTTATCATAGATAGTATCAACCATACGACGAGACTTAGAATCCGCCCAACCTTCGAACTCGATTGATACGTTCATGAGTCCGCCAGCATTGATTAAATAATCTGGGGCGTATACGATGTTTTTTTGTTTAAGCACAAGCCCGTGACGGTCTTCTTTAAGTTGATTATTGGCCGCACCTGCAACGATTTTACATTTAAGTTGAGGAATTGTTTCATCATTGAGTGAAGCACCTAAAGCACATGGCGAATAGATGTCACAAGCAGTAGAAAAAATTTCATTTGGATTAACGTACTTAGCATTCGTGAAAGACTCTTTCATCTTCTGAATGCCGCGCTCATTGATGTCTGTGTAAACGATGTTGGCACCGGCCTCAGTGAGAAGTTTTGCTAATTCAAAACCAACGGCTCCAACACCTTGGATGGCAACCGTTTTACCGGCAAGACTGCGAGATCCAAAAACTTTTGTCACACTGGCTTCGATCCCACGAAAAGTTCCAAGGGCCGTATAAGGAGCTGGGTTACCAGATCCACCGTACTGCTGGGCCACACCCGTCACATAATTTGTTTCCGTGAAAATATGTTCAATATCTTCAACACTCGTATTCACATCTTCGGCCGTGATATATCGACCGTTAAGAGATTCAACAAAACGGCCAAATGAACGGAAAAGCGCTTCAGATTTATCAGTTTTTGGATTTCCGATGATAACCGCTTTACCACCACCAAGATTCAATCCTGAAACGGCAGCTTTATAAGTCATCCCTCTTGATAGACGTAATACGTCAACCAAGGCCTCTTCTTCATTATTGTAAGGCCACATGCGAGTTCCACCGAGAGCAGGGCCCAGAGTTGTATCATGGATAGCGATGATGGCCTTAAGACCACAAGACCTATCCTGAAAGAAAACCACTTCTTCGTGACCCATTGAATACATTTTTTCTAGAGTTGGCATACGCATCTCCTCACGTCTCTTTAATCGATGATTAAAATTCAGACTTAGGTTAAACTTAGTTATAAAAAAGTAGCGCAGAGTTTCTTAAACTCTGTTTGTTTTGACAAGGAAGAATTTATGCCCAGAGTGTCAATTTTGGACACAGAGAAGTATTTCGACGTAAATGAGAATGAAATTCTCTATGACGCACTTGCTGATCGTGGCGAAGAATTACCTCACGGATGCCTATCTGGATCGTGCGGGGCCTGCAGAATTGAAGTTTCGATGGGAGCAGACAAGCTCTCGACTTTAGGGGTTATTGAGAAAAATACCGTTGATGCCGTAGTTGATGAGTTTAATAAAACTCGTGGTGAAGAGTTTTTAAATGGCAAAACCGTGAGACTGGCCTGTCGTGCAAAAGTTTTGGGCGATTGTACGATCAAGCCTCTAAAATAAGTTAAACAGACAGACTGTGTTCATGAATAAGTAGGCCTTCAATCTCACTTCTATTATCAAAACTCAGCGTGATATCCATTCCTTTTAGGCCATTAATATTAACGGTTCTAAAATCAACGACTGGTGAGCACATAGAAAACTTGGCCTCTAAGATTGAGAATCTCGACAGGAACTTTCTTGCAGCATCCATGCCTTCAAAGTCTTGAGCACTCACTTCAGGTATAAAACAGCTCACAATCATCTTCTGTCCCTGCTCGTCAGTACGCAGAAACAAAGTAGAAACTTCGAATCTATTTTGAATGATATGATGACAAGAAATCACAAACTCTTGAATCATGACTTCTAATTTTGAAGCCTCCACAAAACAGTCGGCCACATTCTCATTAAAATCGATATCTAAAACTTTTCCTGTTACTTTAAATAAATGACCGAGCTTAAGTGCAGAGTCCGCAACGACCTGGTTAAGTTCCTTAAAATCGTGTTTGCTGTTTTTTTGTGCCGTCACAAAAGCTTCTACTTGATGAGAATCGACTAAATGGTCATAGGACTTTCTCACAGTTAATTGAGATGGATTAACACTTTCTTTAGAAGCAGCTGTCTGCACAGAATTGCTCGTAGAAAAAAAAGTGAAATACACCACAAGAATCGCAGTACAAACAAATACAACAAATGTTTTTTCCAATAAAAAGCTTCTTGGCCTTTCAAAGTTCACAGTAATTTGTCTTGGCGAATACAGGTTTTTAACTAACGTTTGAACCTGTTTAAGATAAAAAGTTGTATTTCCTGCTGTCACTTTTTCGGAATGTTTTTTTATTACAAGAATGTCTTTAAGATTATTCATTTTTCTAATCAGATCATATTTTACATTTTCAGACATTTTTACAGAACGAAGTTTTATCAACTGAACCTGAATGATCATGTCGATTCGAGTATGAAACTCGTTTACTTTATCTGGCTCAACTTGTTTAACATTATTAGTGATCCCTTGGAAGGCTTGATCAAATTCAGAACGGTAGTTTATTTTTTTCTCTTTTAAGAACGAAGAAATATTAGAAATGTTTTGTATAAGCCTTTCTTTGCCTTCAACCCTAAATGAATCTATTCTGGCCGTCGTCAATTCTTTCTCTTTTTTAGAAAAAACTTCTCGTAAATCACGGGCAACTCTTTTATCAATACCATAACTTGTTATTGTTCTATCACTCTGAGCCGACTCCTGCTTTTCAAGCCAGTGAAGTCCAGTAAATCCGATAGAAGTCATAATAAAAACAATAATCAGATTTTTCATAATAGGTGTTCCCTGATTTTAAGCGGAGATTCGTCCACAAACGTTACCAACAAGCAATAACGGTCTTCGAACTCTTCAACCTTGGCCTTTTTAAAAGTAAGATTTTCTAAAAGCATATGGTTTAATTTTTGAACTTTATTTATTTCTGTTTGTTTATAGGTGAGTTCAATGGCAACTTCTTCACCATGCAGATCAAAATGGATAATTGAACACTCTCTAAAAATGGCTTTCCACATTTTTGATTTTTCTTTGAAAGACTTCTTAAGACTTCTAATACTCGATGGAGAAATTTTTTCATGAATAAAACTAGAAATGATTGTTTGTTTTTCACAAAGCTGTCGTGCATCTTCAGTAAATTGATTGTTCGCTCGCAATTGCCCCAACTCCATTGCGGGAGAGACAGGAGAAACCCTTAAGGCTTTTTTCCACTCAAAGATCTCCCCATCTGTATTCTTACGAAGAATAGCTGATGGCGAATCAGTTTTATTTTTATCCTTAAGGCGTGATATGAACTTTGTATAACCCAACATCTAATACCCCACTCCCAAAGATTATATATGGAAGGTGAAATACTCAGAATAAGGGTAATTTGTTCCCGAATAAAGACTGACTAATACTGACAGTAACCCAGACCTAGATTAGGAGCTGCACACGCAGAGATGGTGTAAACACCATTATTACCATTTGCTGTAGTCCCAGTACTTAGGCCTACATCCGTCGTGATGGTCCCTGTAAAACTTGCAGCAGGAGTATAAACTCGAATGAGACCACCAGCACTTCCGTAAATACCAGTCGTTGTTCCCGCACGAGCGGAAAGTGATCCAGCATTATTTGTAGAAACAACTGTGCCTGCATTTATGTATAGTGATCCTCCTGAACCACCACTATTAGCTGTACCGGCAGAATTTCCACCAGCTACAGTGATAGGTCCCTTGACATCAAGTTGACCTGGCGTAATGAGGCGAACGATCCCTCCTCCATTAACAAGTGCGGACACACCTGCAAAATAATGTCCTCCAATCCCATAAGTAAAAGGATTGTCCACATTACCAAAAGTCACACTCGTTCCTCCCGCCCCCCCAAGAG
>CAMCZE010000030.1 GCA_945885655.1 Bacteriovorax stolpii
AAAGAGTTCTCCCCTTGCAACTGAAAGCAACAAGCTTATCTTTTTGACATAAGGAGCAGTGAAACCTTGCCATGCCGAAGGCAAGGTTTCCGCATGTGAGATACTTCTTGAATTCCCGTTCAAGATGAAAAGGCAGGTGTGTTCCAAGAATTTCTTTATTGAAAAAAACTTGTCGGTAATTTTCTCGAATCAAATGATGAAGGTCAGAACTTTGTGGGTCGCTGGCAATGTACATTCCGCGGTACATGCAAGAAGCTGTGACTGGTTCAAATTTACTAAATCATTAAAATTATTCGCCTGAACGAAAAGTGCCAAAAAAATATACCGTTAGCGAGAGAAATTTTTCCCTAGGTTTGGATTGAGTGAGATGACGCGTATTGAATCGGGCCTGTTATCAAGCCGAGAAACCAAAGTCACTAGATCTTGGAAAGCTTTAAACTGAATCTTGCCTTATCGCCGTTGGCAGAAATTCTTTTCACGTATTCATTATAGATTTCATCTATCTTTGGCGTGGCCATTCCCTTCTCTACAACCTATTCGCGCATGTAGGTCTCGGCCCCCATACGGGCCCTCAAACTCAAGAAAAAATGCTCATAAATTATCTAGAACAGACTGTATAAGCTTTAATTTATCCTCTGGAAGGTTCATCATTTTAGAGTAGCAACTTTCCATTACTTCATCACGAAGCACTTCTTCTTTCATCAACCGATAGTACTCTCCCATCTCCAGCCCATAACTTGAAACAATATGCTGGGTCCGCTCAATATCAACTTTAATCCGCCCATTTTCAATATGCCCTATGCTCGGCCGCGAATAGCCACAGACCGCCGATGCCTGATCTTGGGTCAAATTTTTCATGAGCCTCAGGATTTTTAATACCCTCACCTCTTTGGTGATTATTCGCTTATAGCTTCGTCGATCTTGATTTGTCGAAACGGTTTTTACTTTCTTCCTAAGGTCAATTCCCTTACCCTTCCGGATTTTCTCATACTCCTCAACCGATAATTTAAGGGCCTTCAGAATTTTTTCCAGCTTCTCCTCGTCAATTATGGCCCTACCTGTTTCGTATTTCTGGATCGCCTTCCGAGTAATTCCAAGTCGCAAACCTAGTTCATTTCTCGTGAGCTTTAGCATTTCACGGGATCTCCTGATCGCCCTTGCATGAGAGAGATTGATCTTTTCTTTGAGTGTCGTCGCCTGCATTAAATCCTCCTTTAATAATGGTTTCTGCCAGCGCCCGCTCTCCTTTAAAAACTCAATTGGTTAACACCTCAAAATGCCACTTTTTGCGAATGCAAAAGGCTACGGCAAAACGAGGGCTACGGTCATAGCCAAAAATATAGCCAAATATAGCAAAGCAGAGAGACCTCTAGAGATCTATGACCGAAGGTACAGATGAGGAGTTGAATGAACTCGTTGATACTATTGATTATGAATTTGAAGTAGTTAGCTATAAGGCACAAAAAAACCGACTTGCGGTCGGTTTTTTTATTAGAAATTTGGTGGAGATAAGCAGGATCGAACTGCTGACCTCTTGCATGCCATGCAAGCGCTCTCCCAGCTGAGCTATACCCCCAAAACTGATCAGTGCTGAAGTCATATGAATTTAATAAAAACGATAAGCTTGGACAAGTAGAAGATATCTTTTTTTTTGCAACACAAAGCAAAATGGACCCCGCAAGGTCCATTCCTTATAAGATTTTTTAGTTATCGAGGAAAAAACGAGCTGTATATCCGTCTTTGTTCTTAATTGTGGCATCTACACCGAGTTTAAGAAGTTGTATATAGGCCTTCTGATTTCCTGCTTTAGCAAATTGAAACAGAATGGTTTCGCCATTAATGTCTAAGGCATTGATATTCGCACCACCGGCGATTAAAAGTTCTACGCCGATAAGGTTAAGCTTCTCGGCCGCTACGTGGAGTGGAGTGTCTTTATATTTGTTTTGGGCCTCAAGATTGGCATTTCCTACAATTAGCGCAACTAAACTGTTTATTGAACTGACATTCAGATCTCTGGCCAAAAAGTGCAAGGCCGTATCACCATTAACGTCTTTTAAATTTACGTTTGCCTTATTTTGAATCAAAAGGTTTAGCACTTCATCTTGATGATACGTTGCTGCCTTAATCAATGCACTCTGCCCATCTTTTCCATAATAATCGATCCAAAGTTTAAATTTCAAAACGTCGTTAATGGTTTCAAGGTCACCACTCATCGCGGCTTCATTAAATACTTTCTGAAGAGCTATTTCGGGCACGGCCATGATGCGAGTGATATTTTCACCCATACATCCGCCATCTGCACACTGGTTACTCTGAATACATCCACGAGTTTCGTCGATTAAATAATCGTCCTCACCTTCAACTAGAATACCTTCTACGAGACCAGTTTTAGCATCAAAAACAGCTGAGCCAGAGTTACCACCGTAAGTATCGAGGTTAGCACTAAACCGGTTAAGGAGATCATTTCCACGAACGTTAGCACCACCAGCAACTTTAGTCGGAAGTCCAGATGGCCCACCTATAACAAAAATCTCTGTACCGGTTTTTATTTTACCTTCTTTTCTAAATTCAAGAGGCTCTCGACCAATAACTGGGCGATCAAGTTGCACGAGAGCATAGTCAAGATTTAAAATCCTAATCAGAGCACTCGCACGGATACTTTTACAGGAATAGATATTATTGATGTCAAAATCTTGGCCGGCAGTTTGAGTGACCTTATCTATTTTAAAATCAAAAACCCAAGCAAAATTGGTACAATCGCTTACATCATTCATACAATGTCCAGCTGTCATTAACAGATCTGGTGCCACTAAAAAACCACTACAGTTACCAGGAGTCGGCTGCTCTTGAAATTTTTCCTCTTCGCAAACTAAGATTTCTTTTTTTACGGCCTTATTATTAATTAAGTAGGTTTCAATGGGTAAAATTTTTCTAGATTTTGATTCTTCAGGAGCGCCCTGGGCCTCTGTTGTTGCAATGGCGTCGGCCTTCGATTTAACATTTTTCTCAAGATTCATCTTTAGGCTATTTTGAGACAAATCAAATTTGCCATTGGGTAACGGGATAATTGATGAGTGTGGAATCTGTAGGGCCGTCGATCTGGCAAGTTTTTGAATCATCGGACTTGCTTCGTAAACTTCTATCCTTCCATCTTTCCCATAAATAACGGGTTCAGCGGCATAAAGTGAAAAACTTAAGAATGAACAAGTCATAACTGCAAAACTAACGATTTTCTTCATCAACTTCTCCTGCTTGGCGGTTTTATAGCCTAAGTTTCATGTTCTGAAATAAAAACACTATCTCCCTGTAAATTCTCTCTATTTGACTGAAAGCACATTACAAGAGAAGATCAATTCTGACTTTTAAAGGATTAAGTATGGGAATTTACATCAATAGAACTCTTAATATGAAACAGATCGCGGCCATTGGCTTTGATATGGATTACACCCTTGTTAGATATGATTCGGAAGCATTTGAAGAAATGACCTATAGAGAGATGAAAAAAAAGCTCATTGAAATAAAAAACTATCCTACGATTATCAATGAACTGCCTTACAAGTTTAATCTCGCCATCCGAGGCCTTGTGATTGATAAGCCACTCGGCAATATTTTAAAACTCAGTACCTACAGTAAGGTTAAGCAGGCCTATCATGGACTTAAAGAGATGGATTTTAAAAGTCAGCAGAAAATTTACCAAGGTCTGACCATTGATCTTAACGACTCTGATCGGTTTGCCATTGTGGATACAACTTTTTCAATTTCTTACTGTGTGCTTTACATGCAGATTGTGGAATTAAAAAACTTAAACCCTGAACTTAATCTTCCGGATTTTAAAACCATTGAGCAGCACGTACTTGAGGCCCTAGATGTCTCTCACCGTGATGGCTCTCTTAAAAACCAAGTTAAAAAAAATGTCAAAAAGTACATCGTCCAAGATACCCAATGTGTGCGTGCGCTCGAACGTTTTAAAAAACACGGTAAAAAACTATGGGTTATCACAAACTCTGATTACGAATACTCAAAACTTCTTTTAGATTATGCCATCAATCCATTTTTAAAAGACCATAAGAATTGGGGTGAACTTTTTAATCTCGTTGTGACTCTTGCCAATAAACCAAAGTTTTTCACTGACAAAATGCCTTTACTCCAGGTTGATGCCAAAACAGGCCTTATGAAAAATCATCATGGTGTGATTGAGGATGGAGTCTATCAAGGTGGAAGTGCTCAGATCATTCAAAAAAATGCTGGTCTCTCCGGGGAACAGATTCTTTATTTAGGTGATCATATCTATGGTGATGTTCTTTCCATAAAAAAAACATGTAACTGGCGAACGGCCCTGGTGATCGAAGAACTTATCAATGAGTGTGATGCTTTAAATCAAACCGAACACATCACGGCACAGATTAATGACCTTATGGCAGAAAAAGTGGCCTTAGAGCAAAAAATAGACGACCTATTTGATAAAGAGTTTGAACGTGGAAAAAGGCCTGACAAAGAAAAGGTTCAGTCTTCATTTCAACAGGTAGAAAAAGTAGACAAAAAGATTGGAAAACTCATTCGCAGTCATACAAAGTTTTTTAATCCCTACTGGGGAGAAACCATGCGTGCGGGGGTAGAACCAAGTCGTTTGGCAGGTCAAATTGAAAAGTATGCATGTATTTATATGCCCAAAATATCTGATTTTGCGGACTATTCACCACGTACTTATTTTAGGCCAAAGAAAAAAACTCTTGCTCATGAAAACTAAATAACTTTAAGACTATACGCTATTCCCAACGCTTCAGAACCTCTTCTATCTTCGTTTTTGAAGGTAGTGACTGTAAAGCTAATGTTATTTCCCCAAGATCAAATTGATTTTTAAATCCTACTAAACAAGTTGATACGCCTATATAGTGAAGATTAAAACTTAAACAAAACGACACAAGTGAAATATTTTCTTCATCTAAGATCATTTTTAATTTTTTAGTTTTTAAAATTTTAAGAAGTATCGTTTTTTTATTCCACCACGGGGCCCATGATCTGCAATCCTCAGAAGGAAACTTTCTCTCTTCTGTCACTCGTCCTGTAAGAATGCCTTTATCAAAAGTGCCCCAACTCATTGAAAATCTTTTTTTCCACTCAAGCTCAAGACTCTCAAAAGATTGAGTGTTAAAAACATTCAATTCACTTTGTAAAAAATCAACCGAGATCATCTCCTGAGCAATTGCGAGATCATTTAAATTTGTATTACATAATCCAATCGATTTAATATGACCTTTCTCTTTTGCTTTGATCAACACCTCTAGTGGCAATCTAATATCTATTTTAAAATCAGGCCAATGGATCATATAGATATCTATGTAATCTCTATTTAATCTTCTTAAACTTTCATAAAACATTTTTTCAATGATTTTAGGATCATTACTCATGTTTACACGTTTATTGGGATGCCAATCCACTCCCCCTTTATTGACAACAATTGCCTCCTTAGGAAGGTAGCGCCCCATTCTTTCTTCTGATAAACCAAAACCATAAATAGGTGCAGTATCAAAAAGATTAATCCCATGATCCCAAGCACTCAAAATAAGCTTTTCAGCTTCAGATTCACTTATGGCCCCGAAACCATAACCCCCACCCTCTCCACTTAAAGAAGCTCCACCAAAACTAATGGCAGACAGGGGTGTCCCAAGAACCTTGTTTTCTCTAAAAAGCATCTCATTCGTTGACAAAAACGACTCCTAAGCGCAAAGTGCGGTTATGCACCTTATCACAATGGCGCATCTTGGTGAAGCCCAAGGCGTCATCCAACTTTTTGACCTTAAACGAAAATCTCAAGATCTTTTTGAGAGCGATTCTATGACTCTTCTTCTCACTGGAGAAGGTCCCTTTGAGGCCAGTACAAAAACAGCTTTTCATTTAGGTCAGAAAAAATTTGCACAAGTTATTAATCTAGGTATCGCTGGGTCTCTTAAAGATAATATCAAGTTAGGTGAAATTTATCCCGTTCGCTCCCTTTATCTAGTGATTGAAGGCAAACCTCAGTTCAAAACTTTTCAAAGTGCACCTGAAGGTCTTGATTGTCTCACTTCTTTTGAAAGAATTCTTTCCCATGAAAAGTCCCTACCTCTTCGAGGTTTAGGAACTTTAGTCGATCGTGAAGCTTGGGGCGTGGCCCAAGCGGCAAAAAGCTGTGGTACTCCATTTTTAAGTTTTAAAATTGTTTCAGATTTTGCAGGGACTCTTGGGGCCTGTGAAATCGCTCGTGATGAGGCCTTTGAATGGTCACTAAAACTTGCGAAATACCTTCAGAGCATCGTTCAAAAGAATGCTCACCAAGAAGGTAAACTTTTTCTTCCTGGCCTTTATTTCACTTTCACAACCCATCATCAATTTCAAAATCTATTAAATAAAATGTCCATTAAGACAGAGGCCACTTTACAAGAAGTCCTAGAGACTCTTCCACTGGATCAAATTAAAGAAGAAGTCTCTTTACCTAAAGAGCGAACTAAAAAACTTCTACAATACATGGAAAGAACTTTGGATCCCATAAAAGATATTGTGCAAAACAGTCTTGATCACTGGCAACATCCTTTTAAAGGCCATGGGATTGATCTTCAGCTTGATCCTCAATGGGAGAATAGAGATGTGAAAGTCGTTTTTGATGTTAAAAACGATCAAGATCTACTCGCTAAAATAGAAATCTTAAAAAGTTTAAGTTTAAAACCCTACCACGATATCCTCGAGGGCCAGATCGATGTGGAATGAAGTCTATGTGGAAGAGGCCATAAAAGAGCATCCTCGCGTTCTCTCTATCCTCTCCAAAATAAATAAAACCCCTTTAATCATTTCTCGTTATGATGACCTATGGGGAAAAAGTAAAAAACCTTACCTTCAAAAACGTGACTCACTAAATCTTTTTTTAGCTGAAAAAAAAGGGCAGCTCCTGAAACTTGCTCCCGATGCCTATGGGCAACTGGGTGGGCCACACTATTATTTTATTCATGCTTACAACTGCATCTATGAATGTCAGTATTGTTATTTGCAAGGATATTTTAATACTCCCGACATCGTTTTGTTTGTAAACCATGAAGAAATCATTAAAGAAATGCAAAATATCCTGGAGATTCATCCCGAAGAAAATGTATGGTTTCATGCTGGTGAATTTTCAGACTCCCTAGCACTCACCCACTTAACTGGTGAGCTTGAGCTGTATCACGATTTCTGTGCAAAAAATCCCCGGGCGATCATTGAGCTTCGTACTAAATCTGTGAACATCAAGGCCCTCAAGAATCTTCAACCACTTCAAAACCTAATTGTTAGTTTTTCTCTTTCTCCTCAAAAAATGGCCAAACGAGTGGATCTTAAAACCCCCTCAACTGCAAGTCGTTTAGAGGCCATGAGAGGACTCAGAAGATTAGGACACTCCATTGCAGCTCACTTTGATCCTATTATCTTTGAGGATCATTTTAAGACCGAATATGAAGCACTCTTGGAATCGATGACAGATCTTAATCCCCATCTTCGTTATCTTTCTTTAGGTGTAGTTCGATTTACAAAAGATGTTTATCGAGAAGTTGAGAAGAATTATCCCAACTCTCTAATCCATACAAATCCTCTTATTAAAAGCTTTGACGGTAAAGTTCGTTACCATCGTCCTATGAGAACCTGGATAATGCAGTCAGTCAAAGAAATAGCGATTCAAAAGTCCGTCAGTCAGTCTTGTATCTATCTATGTATGGAAGAAAATTCAGTCCTGTAGCTTTTATACTTATGGCCCCAGATCGTTGACTCCACGTATTCCCATCACTACATTCCATCTCGAATGAAAATAAAATTTTCGATGTTATTTCTTTTTATCTTTATGACGGTGCAATCAGCATGGGCCTCCACTTTTTTTAAACGTTGGACCAATCAATTAGGTGAAGATATCTGGGGATTTGAATCGAACTGTCCCAAAACTCCTGGACATAATCAATTAGAAGAATGGAAATGGGTTTTAGAGTCTTCTCTGATCTATCAAAAAAGTCTTATCTCAAATGATGCTGATCTTTTTCGAATAAAAAAGATGATAACAAGTAACACATCGTCGGAAGAAATCATTCGTATCGAAGAGAACATGATTCTTTTGGGTGAACTTGAAAAAGAATTGCATGATAATAATAAACGCCTACAGTTTACTCCCAACTGCCCTATCTTTTCCAAAGCGTGTCGTGATAAAATCAGCAATCATATTAAAAGCATCAACCATAATAAAAAGATGCTTCTCAGTATAAAGTCAGAACTTCTTCATCAGTCCCCACTTCTTGCACATGTCCAGTTTGATCATCTTATCAACTTTGTCATCAAGGGCCAATATCCTTATTCTCGCGGGGAAAAGAGATTTTTTGAAAGTTTACATAAGGCCATCACTCAGACTCATGACATCGTTTCCGAGAGATATGAGTTTACAAGAAAGATTCTCAATTCCTCACAAATGCCAAAAAAAGAAGTTTTACAAGAAACAAAATATTTAGAAGAGTTATTAATTGCAACCGACGGAAAAGAAACATCTGAACTGAAAAAACTTTTCAATTCTGCATGCCGAATAGAGAATAGAATTTTAAAAGATAAGGCCATGAGTGAGTTGCGAGGCCTTTTTTTTGACACAGCTGTGACCATCGCGAGTTTTGGTGCAGGTTCTTATTTTTCATTGGCAAAAAACACAACCGCTTTAACTCTCGCTGCTAAAAGCGCACCCCTTTTTGCCATCGAAGGTCTTAATTTAGGTTATAATATAAAAACCATTCAAGAGACAAACGAACATTGTTCAGTTCTTGCTGCCACAGGAAAAGCCGAGGCCCATCAAGACTGTAGAAAAACGGCCAGTGATCAGTTTATCATGGCGGCCATGTCCATAACAACTTCTGGACTCTTTACCGGCCATAGCATTATTTCTGCGAGAGCTGAGAGGGGCCTTTCAAGAATTGAAACATCCCTTTTGAAAGAACGTTTTTCTCAGGCCGAAAAAAATCTTCTTAAAAAAGGTTTTCCTGAACTCGTTTCAGAACTTAATAGGCTCAACTCTAATCTCACAACCTCTCAGATTAAAAACATTCATAAGGCCCATCTTGTTGGAATGGGTAAAAGTGGTGCCTATACCAGAGATGAGATTTTGTTAAAAATAAGAATTTTAAAAGAAGGTGGTTTCACTAAACTTCAACGTGAGGCCATTATCCGAGGGGCCGTTGCAGGTGATTCGCTTAGACTTGTGGACCTCACGGATGATTTCATACGCGTTACGGATGAATCTGAAAGAATTATCCTACGAAGAGGTGAGGCCTTAAATCATGTGGATGCCCATGGGGCCATTACTTCAGATCTGTTTAATGGAAAAATTGTTTCCATTAAAAGATTTAGTGAAAATGACAACAGAAACTCTATTTTTAAAGTCGAGATCAAAGGCAGAGATCCTTTTACCGGAGAAATCCGTGTTCGTGAGGCCATTTTCAAACCAAGATTCTGGGGAGACGCCGATGGTTGGGCCCGTACACCTATGGAGTATGTGGCCTATGAATTAAATCTTAAACTCGGCATGGATATAGTTCCTCCAACTGCCTATAGAAAAGGGCTCAACTTTAATATGAATGGCATTCAGATCACCGAAGGTGCCTTCTTATATAAAGTGCCGGAATTTACGCCTATGTCTAAATTTAGTACCTTTAGTTATGGTCTTTCTGAGGCCGCAATCATTTCTGATAACCGCGTATTAAGTGTGCTTATGCAAAACGTAGATGCTCATGCCAACAACCTGGGTATGGGACGACACTGGGTAGATGGAAAGATGAGACCAGTATTTATTGACTGGTCGGCCAGTTTGCGTAAAGAAGCCAATGTTTTTATGGATCAATATGAAGCTTTTGGTAATTCCGACATTGTGAATAAAATTCGGCCCTCGACTTATGAGTCCTTACAAAAACTTGGGCCTTCCGATTTTTTAAGTATGGTTGAAGCAAAATTTATCACAAATGAAGAGGTCTTGGCGATCCTTGGCCGTCGAGATAAAATACTTGAATACTTTGATGAATTGAAACCTCATACCGATATCTTTTTAAAAGACTAAATCTGTGCTCAAAAATCCTGACCTTTTTCAAAACGGTTTCCATCTCTCCCATTATCCATTACCCAAAATGATTGAAACTTTGGTACGAGCAGAAAACTGGGATGATCTTGATGGGGAATTTAAAAAACTTACTCAACAAGATGGTTCTCTTTATCTATTCTTAAAAAAATATCACGAATTTGAAGTTATTGAATTTATCATCAGTATACGAGATTCAAAAAACGAATGGGAGGAGGATGGAATCTGGCATGATGATGGCTCACGTTCTTGTGCATTTTCCCTTTCTTTAACACTTGAACCTGATTTACTTATAGGTGGACGACTTGGGATTAGACATAAGGGAGAAAAAAACTTTTTGGAAATTTCCACACCAAGGTTTGGCGGAATCATCATATTCCTCACTGGAATTTATGGATTTGAACATAAAATTCATCAGGTCACTTCAGGCAAACGAGTCATCATCGCTGGATGGTGCTCATAGATATGATATTTACGTTTGAGAAGAAGGAAACCACTCCTTCTTCTCGAGATCGAATTATTTTTTTATTTTCTCTTTCACCATTCCAAAAACCGTAGAGGCCGTATTCAACATAAGGCCCGCGGTCTTCTCAACCTTTGCCTTTAATTCATCTTTATCATATTTTACAAAAAGCTCTTCTACTTTCTGAGTGGCCTCTTCTTTAGAAACTCCCATTTTTTCTTGGAATAAAGCGATCATCGCCATAGCATTGCCTTTAACTTTCTCTAGATCTTTCTCTGAAATGGCACTGCTAAACTTTTGAAGAGCAAGATTTGAAATGTCCTTCCATTTTGATTTCAATAGTTCTGGATCAAGACTCATAGAACCTCCTTTGGTCTCTAAGATTTTTCTGGCCGCCCATAGTATAGCATCAGTATTCACATGGTGCTTAGCATACAATTCATCTGCAGAATAAGCACTTTGACCAAACTCTCCTTCAACGGCGAGAGAAACAACCCTGAATTCCACACCTAAAAGCTTGAGCTGATGAACAAGCTGGGACCCCATACCACCAACTAACTGGTGGTCCTCAATGGTGATCAGTCTTGATCCCGCATCTTTAATCCAACTAGCGATCTGAGCAAAATCTGAGTAATTTACAAAACTGTGATTAATAACAGTAGCTTCAATTCCAGAAGCTTTAAGAATTTTCTGGGCCTCAAGGGCCTTTCCAACTAATGAACCAGTGGCCACAATGGCAACGTGATGACCTTCAGTTAAACGTTGCGGACGATGAAGCTCATATTTAAGATTCTCTTGAACTTCCAAAAAAAAGTTTTCTCTGCCAATAAAAAAGACATAAGACTCTCCATCTCTGCCGGCCTCACGATCGATGGCAATTCTTTTTACTGCTTGATAAATATATTCTTCGGCCTCACGTGCACTGGCCACATTGACGGTATTAAGATGAGGAATACTAGAAAGAGCACTTAAATAAGTTAACGACTGATGACTTGCTCCATCGGCCGCATCTTGAAAACCAGTGTGAGAAAATACTGCAATGACTGGGGCCTGAGATAAAGATGCCATGATAAGGGGCAGATTACCTTTAGTCACACCAAAAGCCGCAAATGTATCTACAACAGGAATGAATCCAAGTTTGCTCATTCCAATGGCCGTAGAGATCATATTTGATTCGGCCACACCCACATCTAAATACCTGTCAGGAAATTGCGTGTGAAAAGCTTTAAGGCCTGTAGAACTTTGAAGATCGCTGGAAATAGAAAAAACAGGGAATCCTTCTTTAGCAGCTCGAGACAGGGCCTTCACCACCCCTGTTTGCATTTTATCTTTTTGCGTACTACCCGAAGATTTTTTTTCCGGCCTTACAGTGAGTTCACTGGCCCAGGTTTCAAATTCCACAGGTACTTTTTCTTTGCCCCAAATTTCTTTAAGAAAAGCATAAATGCCTTCATCATGAGCTTTAAGAGGAAAACCGTGTCCACCTGAACTGCTATCGGCGGTGGCCTTAATGCCAAAACCTTTAATGGTTTTAAGCCACAAACAAACTGGCTTTGAAGAATCGGTTTTAACTTTGGTAATAGCTTCTTCAATTACATGATAAACATTTTCCAGATCATGAGCATTTTCCACTTTAACCACATGCCATCCAAGGGACTCAAACGACTCCATTGTAGGGCCCATAGAAAAAGCATCTTGATCAATTCGTCCACCAAGTTTTGTATTGTTATCAGAAACCATTAAAACGAATGGATTTAGTTTTCCTTTGGCAGCAAGGCCTGGAATAGCACTGAAGGCTTCCTTAGCTTCTCCTTCCATGGCCGCTCCATCAGAAACAGAAACAATGGTCACTCTTTTAGAACCAGAAATTTTATCTGCAACTGCAAGGCCTTGCGCCTGAGGGAAAGCTGACCCCAGAGGTCCATTTGAAAGAAGCACACCCTCAGGATAAAGGTGAGATTCCCCATGGCCTGTAAGTTTGGATTCAATGGAACGAAAACCTTTAAGTGTTTCTAAAGTAAGATCACCATATCCTAGCACTGCTCGTAAGGCGTAGATCCCGTTTTCAGCGTGGCCAATGTCATTAACGAAATTAAAATGATCAAACCAATTTTTATCCTTAAACATAATCCCGTGAACCGCAGTCCAGGCCTCTGTCATCGCGGATGGTCCACCCCAGTGACAAGCGGCCCCACCATTTACAGCGGCCAAATCCATCAGGGCCAACAAAGAGCGAGTGGCCTTTGGGTTGGCCAACTTAACAGCCTTCTGCTTTGCGTCTTTAATAGACACTGCATAATGGGGTGCAGATTGTGGGGCCAGTAGAAGTTTTGATTTAATATTCAAAGGTTTAAGTGACATGTGCGACCACCTTTAGAGGATAAAAAACAGGAGTTTTGAAGAGTATGAAACGCTACCGAGGTTAAGTCCACAAGATTCTTATGTTTTGTGTTGCCAAGGTGCTTTAAAAGTCATAAGGTTTCTGGGTTTTAAAAAGACATTAAGGACAAGGATATATCTATGGCACGTCAATGCGATTTAACTGGTAAAAGCCGTCAAGCTAACCATAAAGTTTCTCACTCGAACATCAAATCTCGTGTGTTCAAGCAACCAAATCTTAAAACGAAAAAAGTTTTTGATCCTGAATCTGGTCAAACAATCCGTTTAAAGCTTGCTACCTCTACAATTAAGACTCTTGATAAAATGGGACTTTCGAAATTTCTTCGTAAGTACTACAAATAACAACCTTTACCTTAAAAAGTAGCGAGCCCCCGAATGGGGGCTTTTTTTTTGCCTAAATTTAATAAATAACCTTCACTTCGCGAATCACTGCACCCCAACGAGTTTGGGAAGAATCTGATGTGAATTCCACGCTCACTGAATCGGTCTCTGCATAATCTGTTTCGTAATGAGTTCCTGAACCAGAAACTTTTTCAATCTCAACACCTTCACCATCTTTAAAAACGATAAAGTCATAGTTGGCCTCAGTTTCATATTTCTCGATCACAAGCTTAACGTACTTAGCTCCTGGAAAAGAATATGTGCGTGAAAATTTTGAATTATCAGTGTAGGGATGAGTTGTTTCAAAATCTTGAGATAAAGCTTCTGCTCTCCAGGCCGTATCTTCTGGGCCCTGGCGTGGAATCCGAGTGTTAGTCAATAGATTATAAGCACTCACTCGTCCACCAGCAGCTGTTGTCTTTCTATAATTATTTTGTGGCACACTTGTGGCCATTAAACGGTTACGGACTTCAAGCAAAGGCAAACGTTTACCTTCTTTGGCAAGAAGAAGACCCAAAACTCCTGCCACATGTGGAGTTGCCATCGAAGTACCGGAATAAACTTTATACTCATTGCCTGGAGTCGTCGAAAGAACATTACTTCCCGGTGCTGCCACATGGACAGTACGTTTTCCAAAACAAGAAAATGATGAAAGAACATCAGCATTGGTATGCGAAGCAACGCTGATTACATTATCAACTTGGTAAGTTGCTGGATAAGAAGCACGAGAATCATTATTATTTGATTCATTACCTGCAGCTGCAACGAATAGGATACCTCTATGTTTAGCAGTCTTGATCGCATCTTCTAGAGCTTGAGAAAATCCACCACCTCCCCAAGAGTTACTCATAATATCCACATTCAGTTTTGTAGCATAATCAATGGCCGTAACAGCATCTGCTAAAGATCCTGAACCTTCATCTGTTAAAAATTTTACACCCACTAATGAAACTTTTTTCATTACACCGGCAACACCCACACCATTATTATGTTCAGCTCCAATGGTTCCAGAACAATGAGTTCCATGAGAATTTCCATCCATCGGATTACCTGTCTGAGTGATAGCATTCCATCCATGAACATCGTCAATGTATCCGTTATTATCGTCATCGATATTGTTACCAGGGATTTCTTTAGGATTGGTCCAAATATTATTTTTAAGATCTGGATGATTATAATCAATTCCTGTATCAATTACTGCGATCACCACATTTTTTGAGCCTTCTGAAATGGCCCACGCGGCCTCTGCTGCCACATCGGCCCCGGCCATACCTTGAGACCCCGAACTATTTCCATTTCTATCTGGCTCGTTTGTTCCAGTATTACTTAATCCCCAAAGTTTTCCATAAAGAGGATCACGAGGAGCAGCATCTGTCATTTTTTGAGAAAGCGTGCCTGTTAGCATGCTTTCAACCGAATTCTCTGAAGCAATGGCACTATAAATAAAGTTCGGTTCAGCAAAGGCCACTTCCGGCATATCTGAAAGTTCTTGAATCAAAGTTGATGTTGATTTGGCCTCAGATTTTAAAAGAAGATACTGACCGGCAAGAAGGTTCAGCTCTTTTTTGATCTCGATACCTAAAATAGATTTTTTTGCCAAAAAAAGACCTTTTTTTCCAACATTCACTTTTACTAAGACTTCGCCGGCCACATGGGGAATATCAACAGAATGGCCAACTTTTGCAAACGAACCAGTTGATAAGAGGGCCAAACTTAAAGCACCTAATAAAGACCTTTTTTTCATGAACTCTCCTAGCTCTAGACAAAAATTTTGTACTAACTTAAAGCATAAGGAGTTACTCAAATTTTGCACCAAGAGGAAAAAAAGGCTAACGCGAATGGCCTATCTTGAGTCATATAGTCGGCACGAAATGCCCTATCTCTTTCACAAAATTTGAAAATGAGCGACAATAAAACTTAAGAGGGAAAAAGCATGATTTATAATAAAAGTGGTCACCCCATTGAAGTCAAAAAAATCTCCGTACGCATCTGGAGCTTACGCGCAGAAATTGAAGCGGCCATAGGAAGAAGAATTAAAGAATGTGAAGCAGCAGGTGTTCCACTTTATATAGAAGATATTAAAAAATTTTATAACCTAGAACTAGGTGTGCCTCTCACTGAGCAATCAAATGTTTTACAAATGCCTTCGGTTGAAAAAGATGGGGTGACCTCTCTGATGGAATCTTTAGGTGAAGATGCAAAAAAAGATGAGGACGTACCGACCGAAGAAATTGATCCATTAGCGGATGAAACGGCACCTGCTGAAGTTGATCCTTTGGCACCTGAAGCCGATCCTCTCAATGCTGCACCTTCTGAAGCTGATCCTCTAGCACCTACTCCTGAAACATCGATTGATCACACTCTTGCTGATCCCACAGCTGTTGTCGCAGAAGGTGTTGTCGTGGCCACTGATAGTAAAACTTTTAACGAAGCCGAGGCCATACTAGCTCAACAAACTAAAGAAGGTCTTGAGAACAAACAACCTAATCCCATTCTTGATCGTCCATACACTCGTCAGGCACCAGATCTGGATCAAATCTCGTATGGCTTTGCATTTTTAGCAGACATGACGATGGAACATCTTTTAGGTTTTACCAAAGATAAATTTCTTCAAGGACAATCAATTGTGGTGGAATTTTTAGTTCCACAGGCATTCAAAATGTCTGCAGACATCGCCTATTGCAACTATTATGCCCTAAGAAGTAAAATTATTAGTTCGACTAAACCTGATTACCGAGTCCAATGCCGCTTTACCTTTTCTCATTCAGGAGAAAGAGACAATCTAAGAAAGTTCCTAAAATCTATTGAGCCTACGGTGGCCGTAGAAAAGAAAAAGAAGAAAGTGGTGAAAGACGATTCACTTGGGCTATAATAGAGTACATGAAGGCCATCCTAAAACCGTCTCTCTCGTCATTTTTAGTTTTATTCTTTTTTTTCATTCTCCTTTTTTTAGGGCTTTTCGCTGAGGTTTTTGAATCTCAGACCCCCGAAGTGGACATTGCACAGATTTATGCAAACCCCATTCCTGTCGATGAACTCCTCCACCTAAAAACTTTTAAAATTATTAATAAACAAGGCACTTTTTCTTTTGAGAACACTGAGATGACAGGTGCCCTCTCGGGCCCGTGGCAAATGGTTGAACCTCAGTCACTGGTTGCAAAAAATGACGTGGTCTCAAAAATCGTTGAGGCCTTAAATGTGATCCGTGTTAGAAACTTTCATCATTTAGAACCTATTAACGTTTCAAGTTTTTCCTTGGATAATCCGACTCTTTCTCTTTTATTTACGACTAAAAAAGGTAAAAGTTATGAGATCAAAATGGGACTCATTAATCCAATAGATAATTCCGCCTATATAAGTCTCTCTTCTCAAAATCAAATTTATCAAATTGATCCACTTGAGATGGCCCTTGAATCATATGATCTGGCCCAATTGGTGGAATCAAAAGTTCTCGCCTTAAATCCTGAATCTCTTCTTTCTCTTGAGATCTATGGAAAAAATGGTCTTGAAGTTAAACTTCTTAAAAAAGATGATCAGTGGTTAGATCAAAATGGACTTCGCCTTAATGAAAGCAAAGTTAGTAAGTTCTTTTCTCGACTTGAAAGCATTAAAAGTTTTTCAATCATTGATAAACTAACAGCGGCCCAAAAAGAATTCATGGAGAAGACGGTCTCATCTCCTGTCTATACTCTTAAACTCATCAGTGCTCAGGGTGTACGCAGTTATGTGGTGGGGGAAATTGAAGGATCTATTCCAGGACTTAATCAGGCCACTCAAGGCACATATGCCCTATCATCTGATGACAGAGATTCTTTTGTTCTCATTAATCGAGATCAATTAAACGTTCTTGGAACCAAAATCAACGAATTGAAATAAAAAAAGGGACTCTAAAAGTCCCTTTTTTTATAAACCTGACGAATCAGATTACTTGATTTCTTTGTGTAGAGTGTGACGACGAAGATTTTGGTTATACTTTTTAAGTTCAAGACGCTCTGGTGTCGTTTTCTTGTTCTTAGTAGTTGTATAACGAGAAGGAGAAGCCCCTTCTTTTCTTGCTTCAGTACATTCTAAAGTAACGATAACTCGTGGTCCCTTTGCCATAACATCCTCTCTCAATGGTAATTCATTTACTTAAAAGTCTGGGTACTATAGACTAAACGCACGAAGCTGACAAGATGATACTAGATGGAGACAATAAAATGCAACGCATCAACCTGCAAAACTGGACCTTCTGTCGTTTCAATAAAGGCGACTTCATGGCCCTTATCACCTTTGGGGCCGATCCTGAGAGTGCGCAAGATAACCGACTTGAATATTACGTCACTGTTTTAGCAAAAGAAGAAAACGAGGTTTTTCAAAAGAAATTCG
>CAMCZE010000031.1 GCA_945885655.1 Bacteriovorax stolpii
CGTTTGTTCACCGGCCTCGTCCTGTTATTAAACGAGCTTTAGAAAATGGAAAATTTTCTCCACTTCATTGTTTTGTTCCGGGCTGGAAGGGTGACTCACTTCAGTCAAGATCTGTTCTTAAATTTGAGTTGCTCCTCAATACAATTCAACAAGATATTAAAAACGAATTATTTAAAACAAAAGATTTTCCGCGAACCATTAAAATCGGTTTGTACAATGAGTTTCTTTCTTATGCTGAAAGCTTAGGCCTGCATTTTGAAGGTCTTGATGACCTTGGAAAATTCTGGCATTTCATTGATCCAGAAAAACTTGAACAAGATGAAAATCTTGATCAGTTCATCAATCTCTACGCCAATCGTGTCGCCACAATCATGTTTTACAAACTGCGTTTTATCTCTGCTCTCATTGAGCGTTGTGGACTAGAACTTACAGATAAGGCACTGCTGTATCCGACATCATTTCTTTCTCAGCTTTTCAAAAAAGGCTCTCACACAGAACTTAATTCAAGAGCTCTCGAAAGTAACCTTTACAGCTGGTATCGACCACATGAAGGCATGAAAGAAACGATGAAAGAACTTTTGATTCTTTCACGGGATCTTTCAATTACGGAAATTAATAAAGCTGTTTCTACCCGCACTCAAGTGGCCCAGGATCAGCAGAAAGTTTATTCACACGCTTTATCCCATTTGAGTTTTGGATTATTTTTAAATTCTCTTCAGATTAATTATCCTATGTGGCTTGAAACCATTGAAAATAAATCCATCCCAGCGGGTAGTCTTGAGCAAGAACAAATAGTCAGTGTGAAATACTTTGGGGATTATCTTGAATCACTTTCACTTTCTCATTGGTTGGCGCAAGAGAATAATCGGGATTTCCGTTGGTATGAAATGCTTTGCTCAGACTTTAAGGGTTTAGAGTTCATTTCAGGTAACTTCACAAAAATTTGTAATGAACTTCAATTCCTCACTTTCCTTGCGATGAAATCAGAAAATCAAGGGGAAAAACCCATTGATTATATCTGTCGCATTATTGGCGGGCATTTTAGAAATCGAAAAAACACTCAACATAAACAGGGACTTCTTTTAGAAGATAATCCTTTTTATACATCGACCTATGATCGAGTCATCCTGAATTTATGTCACTTCCCGAAAAACAATCCTCAGCACTATCTCATGACTCAGATTATGGATCAGGTGAAGTATTTAAAACCAAACGGCTATTTGTTTGTTCTTTCTTCGAAAAAGCTTTTTGTTCCTTCATTACGTGAAAGGCTTGAGCCTGTTTTACGGGAACTTAAAACTGAAGCTATATTTGATTTTGAAAACGTCAAGGGGAAGGGAGAATTAGGATCATACATCTATATTTTCAGAAAAAAACAGCGCCACGACGATAAACAACTTTGTTCTTACTTCAGAGTTTCTGCTGACCTGGAAAATTTTCAACAGTTCTCTTCAGTCACTGAACACCTACGTTCTTTTTATCTTTCTCACTTAAACGAAGTGCCGGCCATGGCCCACTTAGACTTTCCAGATTCTTTCCGGGTGGAATTTTATCAAGAAGCCGTCGTTAACGGCATGCTGATTCATTCAACGAATGAAGACTCCAGTCGCATCACCCATCCTGCTTTTTTTAAAGGGCTCCTTGCCAACTGTGTTCCATTTGATACCTTATTTGAGATGAAGTCTCTTTCGATTCAAGACAAATCCATGCAAAGAGAAAATGGACTTAACTTAGGACTTAAAAGAGATATTTCATATTTCTTGGTGGTGAACTTTAAAGGTCCTGATGTAGGACTGGAACTTCATCCTATGGATACCTTTCGCTCTATTCATTCTGAATATGGTGAGACTCAATGTTCATATTTCCAGTTGCAACCAAAGATCGCGGGATTAAATCCAAATATCCTTCGAAACTACTTTTTGACTCCTATTGGTAAACAAGTGGCCAACCTTACTTTTACCGGTGGATTAAACCTTGTAAAAGGAAGCCTCAGTAAATTTTTAGTCCCTAAGTTTTTAACTGAAACTGAAAATCTTCCGGATCATTTACGATCAGGTTTTAGAGTTCTTGAAATGAGTGAAGATGAACTTCTAGAGTTAAGCCCTGCGGCGATTCTTAAATCATTCACGCATATTGATCAGATCACTAAAGCACTTTTTCCACGTCATGCCTGTGAGATCCTGTCTCGTTTTTCAAACTTTGAGCGCACCATTCAATCGCTTATTTGGAAAATGGAAGATGCCCGTTTCGGACACAAAATCAGTTTTAATAATCCCGTTATTCAAGGTCAGTTGATTCAAAAACCAACAAAACCTTTGTTCCCACAAAATGATGATATCTTCTTAGAGTTAGTGGCCAGCGAAAATCAGGGTAATATTCATCTAAATCTCACTCAGACACATATCCGTATGACTCATGAAGGTGAGCTAAAACTTTATTCCTTAGAACTCATCTCGGATGATAAAATCATTGTTCGCCTTCATGCTGAAGAACCCATGATTTTATTCATTCATTTTATTCTTTCTCACGCCGTAAACGTACCTATTTCTAAGCTTTTGAGAGCAGTCCACATCCCAAGTTTAGTTGACCTTAAGACGATCATCGAAACCAGTCAAAGTTTCCGTGTAACTTATGAAGAGTTACTTCAAAATGTTCAGAACTCTATCATGGATGCTTTCAGGCTCCATGTATCCCCTAAGAGAATTCAATGAAATTAGTGGTTCAGCGAGTTCAAGAAGCTGAAGTAAAGGTTGAAGGAGAACTTGTTGGAGCGATTGGGCAGGGACTACTTTTATTTATTTGTTTTGAGCAAGGTGACGATGAATCGACTATCCATAAATCAATTGAGAAAATCTGTAAACTCAGAGTTTTTGATGATGTTGATGGCAAAATGAATCTTGATATCCAAGCAATCCAGGGAGAAATCCTGTCAGTGAGTCAATTCACCTTAAGCTGGGATGGAACCGGTGGGCACAGGCCTAGTTTTGAAAAATCCATGTCTCCCCAGGAGGCACGACTAAAATATGCTATCTTTAATCGCGAACTCAAATCTCGTGGTATGAAAGTTAAGGAAGGTCTGTTTGGTGCCTTTATGAAAGTAACATTAGTAAATGACGGACCTGTTACATTCTTTCTTCAATTCTAATTAACAAGCTCTCTAGCAAGGTCTTTCTTTTTGCCTTTAAATACAGAGATCAGTTTAGACTTATCTCTAGAAGCACGAGTGATAATAAAACGAATAGTCAAACCACTGATTTTGTTATTTCGGTCTAATTTATTTTCTAGATTCCCCTGTATTCCGGCCTCAACAATCATTTCTTTCAAGATAACAAGATTCATATCCACTGAATCTGAAACAGCATGAACGTTGGACATATATTCAAGTTCAGAAGCAGTAAAAGTATTTCCTGCAAGAAAAAGAGTCACGATCGCACGATCTGTGTGAATCTGATTTGCGATTAGAATCTTTTTCTGATCAACTCTTTTCTCAGATAATTTATTAATAGCAGCATTCATGACCTGCTCAAAAATTTCAGTTTCCACCGCCAACTGAACATCACGAACATCTGTCGCTTGGATTAAATCTTTTGAATGGATATTTTGTAATGAAACCAAAACTTCTTTAAACGAAGTACTAGGAATATCCGCTGCTGGTGTTTTTTCAGATGACAATTCTTCCAAGGAAGCATTGGCCATTATATGCTTAGGAACTTCAATGACTTTTTCTTCTTTTTTAGTTTTTGGTCCAGTTCTAAGTGCCACGCGTTCCAAGATCTCCTCATGATAATCACGAAACATTTGGGCAGTAACAGGCATACCTTGACTTGATAAAGCACGATCAACTAACTGATCTACGATTGCGCCCACATTATTTTGTCCTGCCCTTAAAAAATTGAGGGCCTCTCTTTCGATCTCTTTTTTAATTTGGATATGGTTAAATTCCTTAAGTGATAATAACCCAAGGGCCAGTACAAAAATCAGAAGACCTGAACCCATAAGAATTTCATCGTTGGCCTGAATTTTTTTGATACCCGTCATCTGAACATCAATCTCATCGGCCAGGTTAAGTTTAAGATTTTCAAGTTTCCCATATTTTGCGGAAAGACTACTCATGGATGGATTAAGATTCTGTCCGGCCAACATAGGTCCATGAATTTTGAGAACCTTTTCATGAAACCAGTGAACCTCAGATGTTAGCATGCTCAAAATTTCATGTCCCTTACCTACTGCTTGTCTGAAGGGATTGATCTCTTTGATCGATTCATCTAAGCACTCATCTGAGAGACCCATAAAACCGCGATGAAGATAAGGAGATTTAATGTCCTTGATCATAAGAGCTGTAAAAGTTTGAGAGATGCGATTAAAACAAGTATTGGTGGCCTGATTTAAAACATTCATACGATCTAGTTGGAATTGATTGGCCTGATAATGCCAAAATGAGCCCAAAGTAAGTAAGAGACCTAGACCACAAAAAATAAATATTTTTGACGGAGAAAGACCGAGTAATTTTTTCATGAAAAGCAACGTCCTTGTTGTTTCAAAAAGCTTAATAAGCCCTTTATTTCTCTGGTATTGTCTCCGTTAGGGGCACTACGAGTCAAGTTGGGAAAATATAACCGACTAAACTATTGCCACCCGTTAAAATGACTTGAAGCTCCTTATTGCATCTTTTTAGGCCAGGGACTAATATTAGACCAAAGGAGTCTGGCCCATGTCAGATCGGTCCATTACGCTAAAAATTCCTCTTAATTATCCAACGATACTTATTTTCGTTTTAATTATACACGCCCTCATGATGATTTCTTTTAGAGGCGAGGTAGAAAATACGATCGGACAGGCCGGTCGCCGAGGTCAGCAAAAAGAAAAAATCACCATACGAAATATTAAATTTAATCAGACACCGATGCAAAAAATCCGAACGGCCGGAGTTAAAGATGGCAAAAAAAATAGTTTCGCCCCTATCGAAAAAGCAAGAAAAGGTGAAATCACTCCTTTGACAAAAGATCAAACAAGAAAAAAGCCACTTAGCTTGGGCGATCTTGCTCAAACAAAAGTTCGGCCTCCCCAAAAGGTTCAACGTGCGGGTACAAGACCCGAAGTTCTTCCCCTAAAAACTAAATCTCTTAATGCCATCAGTTTAAGAGGAAGCCAGATTCAGGAATTCACAAGTGGTGCGAGTGCTAAAACTTTAAGTGGCGATCCGCGTAGTAAGAGTTTAGATAATAGCGACATTTTAGTGAATCTAGAAGTTCCTGAAGGTGTAGATCCTGATGAGTTAAATAAATACGAAATGATGTTTTATGGATTCCAAAGAAGAACGGCCATCAACTACATCAATTCTTTTTATAAACATTTAGATAAATTTCAACGCGAAAACCCACATCTCCATTTCCCATCTGGTGACAATAAACATGTCATGACTGGTCGAATGACTTTTGATGATAAAGGCAATGTAAAACAGATCAAGATGATTCGTTGGTCAAATGATGCTAAAACTCAAGGTTTTTTTGAAGAAGTTCTCAAGGAGATGGATACTCTTCACAATCCTCCACAGGCATTATGGAAAAGAGATGGCGAATTTTCAATTTTTTTCAGTCTCGTTCTTAACGGCTAAACCAATCTTCAAGTCCATGCTTAATTCTATCCAGAGCATTTTTTGGCTCAGGCTTCAGTAAATTAAAGATCGAGACACGTAACTCATTATTTAATGACTCTAGAGACTGAGAAGTTAATTGAGGTGCTGGCATAAGGTCTTTTAATAGAGACATTTCTTCTTGTTTCTTTTTGATCTCAATTTCAACCTCTGGATGCGTCCGCACAAAAGCTTCAAATTCATTTTGTTCTTCAGAGGATAATGAGCCATCTAAATAAGGTGTGATCTTTTTAGTATAAAAGTTATCCATGAGCGATAACCCCTTTATTGAGTTCGTTCATAAGAAGAAATCTTCCGTTGTGAAGTTTTTCTATGACTTCATATTTTGCCATTTGAGAAATCTCTTCAATCTCTTCAACTGTTAACTGAGCATCAAATCGAAGGCTCAAGATCATTCGTAACTTTGGCTCTAAGTTATAAAAAGCTTTAAATTCAGAAGGTTTATTCAAACGGGTGTGATCCTGAAGCTGAGTTGAACGACGAAGACCAATTTCAGAAATATGACGAAGGATGGCCTTGAAATAAATTTTTCGTAACACCTGTAAATCTCTTTTTTCCTTAAAATCCACTTCCCTTCTTAGAAGATTTTTTTTCTGTTTGATAAGAAAAGCATTAAATCCATCAATGATCAATTGTTCGGCCTGAAGATCTTCCGGAATTAAAGAATAAGCAAAACGATAGAGTCTTTCGGTTAGAGGTTCGATAATGAGATAAAATTCCTTTCTTTTCATAAAGATAATTGTAGTCACGCCATAGACTTCTTCAAGTGGCGAAATCTATTAAAAGCTGTCAGGTAATTCCTCGTTATTTCAAAACGTTAGACCTTAAACAAGACTTCCTTATCAAGTTTTCTTAGCAAACTCCCGAATAGGTTACAGGAGACGACGATGAAAAACTTATTACTATTATCTGCATTGACGATTTCCGGTCTGATTTTGACCGGCTGCTCTGAATCTAAAAAGAGTAGCTCCTCCTCTAGCACAGAGACAACAAGCAATCCTTTAGTTGATTGTACAGTTTACCCCTATGCAACAGAATGCTCCGGATCAACGACAGGAAACATTGGAGGATCAACAGGTGGAGCAACCAGTGGTCCCCAGTCAACTTATATTCCTGCAGATAATAACTGGATGGCCCTTTATGGTAACCAGACAAGCGCTCCCCAAGAAACTGAATGTGCAGCACCCACTGGTTCCGGATTTGATCTTCGTAAAGGAACGATCACATTGGGTGGCGGAAATACCTATTATATTCCAGGTGGGGACGTTACGTTTTCAAAACGTTTTGCTTCTCCAAACAACGTCATCTCCTCTCCCACTTCAATGAGCGCATACTCAAGCAACATGAGTTATTTCCTTGCAACTATTGATGAAGCAAAAAACTTCTATGCCACTGACTCTAAGTTACGAGTGCGTTTTAAAGTTCGTCCCCAGCCAGTTCCTCCCGTTGGCCAAACTTGGTGTTACAACAGACAAACAGGACAAACTCAAGATAACTGGGGTTATACTCTTCTTCGATATAGCGTGAGTGTTGTAGGACTTAACAAGAACGACACCCTTAAAACCCAGAATGGTTACCCCATTTTTGAGAATACAAAAACGGTTAACACCAACGTTTATACTTGTTCTAACACGATGGATTTTTCTGGTTTAAACCAAAAACATCCTTATGGTCTAGTACTTGCAATTCACGATGTTCAAACTGATCAGGCCTGCTGGTACAGTAGTGGTTGCACAGGTTATAAAACTCTTCGGCGCGCTTCATGTTGGCAAATGGATGTCGAAGCATCCGTAGATACCACTAAAGACATTTAATTTTTATGTTCAAGGAGTTAATGTTGAAAAAGATCCTACTCCTATCTTTATTACTGATTATTCAAGCTTGTAATCCTTCGTCGAATAAAAAAGTGAGTGGGGCATCAACCAACGTGTTTTCATTGTGCGCGGAAGAATCAAATGATCCTGCTTGTAATGAAGAAGATGTTATCCTCAAAGAATCAGGAAACAATACACAGGTGACTCCACCAATCACGACAACAAGTGTAGTTGCCGCTGAAGACACTCCTGACGGTGATTCGGTTAATCCTATTTCAACCGTTTCTCCTTATCAGTCCATCAAGGCCCATTGGGAAGTGATGTATGAAGCTTCTTTGACAAAACCTAAAGAAATTGACTGTGAAGGGCCCCAAAGCACGTCTGTTAAAAAAGGTACTATCACTCTTGCAGGTGGAAAAAATATTCACTATTTCCCTAGACCTCTTACCGCCACTCTAAAAAGACAAATCATAAAATTTGAAAACAATACAAGTCCCCATCTGATGCTTGTTGCAAAGGCCAAACAATTTTATGAAGGTGATGATTTACAAGTTCGTTTTAAAATTCGACCACAACCTGTGACAAAAAAAAATGAACCGTTTTGTTTAAAACAAAAAAAGGTTAAAAATGCTGAGATGGACTGGGGTTACACTGTTCTTCAGTACAGTGTGAGTCTTATTCCTTTAGATGAAAAAGGGATCTTACAGATAGATAAAAAGGCCCCAAAGTATGAACATACTCAGACCTATGAAACAAACACTTATACCTGCTCAAAACTTTTAAGTTTTTCTGAATACAAAGAAAAGTATAAATACGGTTTTGTTTTAGCGATTCATGACGTTAAAAGTGATCGTGCTTGTTGGTACTCTAAAACTAATCGCTGTAGGGGTTTTGAGCCGCTTCCAAGTAATACTTGTTGGCAGATGGATGTAGAGGCCTACACTTCAGTGGGACAAGACATTGATGAGATCGAATACTCAGACCAAGACGGTGATGCTTCAACAACAAAAACATCTAATAAAAAAAAATAATTCCTATAACATCATATCGATAATGGTATCAGCGAGATTTTTGTTAAGCGCATAACTCACTTCCACAAGAAGTCCTGGGCAAGTTATATTCACTTCAGTGACCGAATCTGCCAATATATCAAAGGCAACCCAGTCTACTTCAAAACTGGCCAATTCCCTCACAATGGCCTCACATCGGGCCCGGGCCAGATCAGAGAGCTCATGAGTACCGAAAGTCGCACCTTGGGCAATATTAGAGAGAAACTCACCATCCTTAGGTGTCTTTAAAATAGTACCGATTTCTTTTTGTTTAAAATAAAGACTTCTCACCTCACCCTTAGTCACGGCGCCGATAAAGGGCTGCACAATCACCGGACCTCCAAGCTCCACTACTTTTTCTTCAAAACGTTTTTCCCAGTTTGAAACAGAAAGTTTTTCTACCCCTAAGCCACTATAGAGATCCATCGGCTTAATAATAAGTGCATCCGGACAAGGATCAAGGGACTGCACAAACTGCTGAGCACGTTTTAAGTTTTCTCCCACATAACTAGGAAAAGATCCTTCTTTTCTATAAGCATAAAGTTTTTCGTTAAAGAACATGATCCCACGAGGATGATTCATCACTTTGATGCCTTGAGAACAAAGATGATCAAGCATCCACAACACGCGAAGGTAATGACTATCAAATGGTGGATCAAGACGCATATGAATCACATCATCTTGATTAAGCTCAATGACTTTTTGTGCGGTAGTCTCAAAACTCTCAAGATAAATCTGATCTTCTTTTAAAGAACCTTTAAAAGAATGAACGGTCAATTTAGGAGGACCTTGATTGGTAATTGCAAAATCTGATTCAAAAAATACATAACATTCGATCCCACGCCTTTGCATCGCAAGACCTAACATCATAGAAGAATCTTTTTTAACGTTTAACTTTTCAAGAGAATCAATGAGAAGAAGCTGTCGCATCAGGAACCTTACTTTTTAAATAATCAGTGAAACTGTCCACCTTGTTTTGCTTTTCGTATTTTTTATACTCTATTCGAATCCAGCTTAAATACTGTTTTAAATCTAAATTTTCTTGTTTTTTAAGTTTTTCCAAGAAATCTTGATTCTCTTCATAAGTTAAGAAGGCCGCAAAACTCGCCTGGTTCCAGTTTTCTTTAAGTTCACAATCATCTTCTGGGAGGATGAGTTTTGCACACAAGGCCCTCATATCAGGTTTAAAAACTTCTTCCACAAAACTGGCCGTCATCTGGTCGGCTTTGGAATGAGTGAGAAATCCTCCGAGTTTTTCAAATTCTGTTTGAAGAATGCCAATAAGCTCCACCACTCGTTTACTTAAGAGCGTTTTTTTCTCTTCATTGGACAAGTACTTTTTGAGTTCGGGGTGATCCTTGAAATACACTTGAAGCATCTCTTTTCCATAAAGGATGGCAAGATTCTCGTTTAGATCCACTTCATCTTTAACAAAAAAAACAGTATGAAAAAGTTCATGAAAAATCAGTTCTGCTAGCTCCACATCATCGTATTCAAAAAATGAAGAAAGAATTCTGTCCTCTAAATAACCAAGGGTTGAGTAAGCGTAAACGGGCCTAATCCAGGTCACAAGCTTGTCATCTTTTTCCAAATCTTTGGCGAATTGTTTTGCCGAATCCAGTTTAAAAAACCCGATATAAGGAAAACTTCCCATGAAGGGAAATTCAAATTCATGGGCCTCAATTTTTGTATGCGCACTTGCAACAACAAGATAGGTAACGGCCTTATTCTCAAGCATGGAGGTCTTGGAATAAATGCCCGTTTTTTTTTCACCGAAGTATTCGTAGAAAAACTTCTTATACTCACCCACTAACTGAATTTTTCTTTTGTATTCTTCCGAAACTTTCGGATCTTTGAGAATCTCTTCGTTAGATTTTCCCCTCCATTGAATCTTGGCCTGCTGAATCCCTTGCTCAGTAAGATACCCCAACTTGGCACAACTTGAGAGGGCCAGAAATAACAATGCGAGCTTAATAATCATGCACCTATTCTATAACTAAGATTTAGGTTTTGATGAGGATAAAACGCCCGATCTTAAAACTCGGGAAATTCTTGTTCAAGAAGAAGCGGGGTGTCTACTTACTTTTCCTTGTCACTACAAAAACATTCACTGAAACAATCAACAATGAGACAAAAATCTTGATCGGAACAATGATCTCGCCAATTCCCCAGATTATTCCTAATGACAAAAAGATCATCGCTGTACACAGAATTTTTGCACTTGTCTTGATCACCCGGTGTTTCTCCCAATCCTCAATACCTGGCCCTGCCACAGGAAGAGTTAAAACCCACTTATGAAATCGTGGAGATGATTTAGAAAAAAGATAGGCCGACAAAATAAAAAAAGGTGTGGTGGGAAGAATAGGTAAAAAGATTCCGATAAATCCCAGGATAAAACTTATCCAAGCGATGATAAAAAAAGACCATTTCATCACAGAGGGCGTTTTCCATGATCCCTAACAAACCTACCCTGTGTAGATAAGGCCGTGGCCGAAGTAATCTCAACATCCACCCAATGCCATTTATAATCTTGTTCCAAAGTGAGGGGTTCAAAGTGAACGATACGGTTGCAAGACGTGCGTCCCGTCCATTTCGTAATTCCTTTATTGATACCTTTATCCTCTACTAATATGCGATAATTTTTTCCAATCATCTCCTGACGGATTTTACCTTGAATGAAAAGTTGTTTATCTTGAATCTCTCGTAAACGTCGTAGGCGTATGTCATCAGTTAGGACATCACTCATGCGAGCGGCCTTTGTGCCCTTACGCTGAGAAAAAGTATAACCATAGATAAAATCATATTGAGCAAGATCTAGAAGTTTCATCGTCTCTAAATGCTCTTCTTCAGTCTCATTTGGAAAACCTGCAATTATATCTGTAGTGATAATCATTTCAGGATTGGCCTTACGCATTTTCTCAAGCAAAGTGAGATAATGTTCAACCGTGTATTCACGAAGCATTCTCTGAAGCACAGTGTTTGATCCTGATTGAACCGGAAGATGTAAGTGATTCACAAGTTTTTTGGCCTGTGCGTGAGCTGCAATCAATTCATCCGTCACATCATAAGGATGAGACGTTGTGTAACGGAGTCGTTCAAGACCATTTATCTGGTCTAACTCCAAAATCAATTGGGCCAGTGATTCGTTATTATCTTTGCCGAATGAGTTGACATTTTGACCTAGAAGCATGATCTCTTGAACACCTGAGTATTCTACCAAACGTTTCACATCCGTCACAATTTCCGTTAAGCGACGAGACTTCTCCCTTCCACGGGTGAAGGGTACTATACAATATGAACAAAATTTATCACAGCCTTTGATGATATTGACATAGGCCTGAGGAGAGCCTTGCGTGATTTTTGTTTCAATAGAATAGTTTTCAGAACGATCCCATGAAGTCACAGAAAACTTTTTTTCTCCTGCATAAGCGCGGTAGACCATCTCACCAATGTTATCAATGACGTCTGTACCAAAGGCAAAATCAAGCTGTTTGTATTTTGTTATGAGGTCTTTGCCCTCTGTTTGAGCAATACATCCACCGGCCGCCACAATAACGTCTTTTTTCATGCCAGTTTCAGGATTAATGTCAGGGTGTGTTTTTAGTTTTTTTGTTTCACCTAAGTGAGAATAAAATTTTTGATTGGCGAGATCTCGAACAGCACATGTATTAAAGATCACCAGATCCGCTTCGGATTGTTCCGCAGTGGCCGTGAAATTCAAATTCGATAAATGAGAGAGAATTCTTTCGCTGTCATGGTAGTTCATCTGGCAGCCATATGTTTTCATCCAAACTTTACGTGGAGGAAACTCAAGATCACCGACTTTTTTTAATTCCATGTCCATACTAAACTCACCCAAAATTTATGGCGCAATATAGCAATACTGCTTATGAAAGTAAATGCCTAGATGATCTCGAAATGCAAAGCAGCATAAAAGGTAAGATTAAATAAAAAATGCAGAAACATAGGGGCCAAAACTGAATGGAATTTTAAAAGTGCGTGTCCGCAAACAACGCCTAAAACGAAAGTGTAGAAAATTTGAAAACCAATAAAAGGAACATACTCTACTGGTAAAACACTTAATCCCACTAAATGAGAAAAAGCAAAAATAGCGGCCACGAGCATTGATGTAACGTTTTTCCCACCTACGCTTGAAACCAACATACGTTGAAAAGTTTGTCGAAAAACCAACTCTTCAAGAACTGGAGCAAATAATAAAAGGTGCCACTCTAAGTTATTAACCAAACGGAAAGGAATTTCGATATCCATATACCAAATACAGGCAATTGAGCCGATGGCCAATGCCAATACTTCAAAGATGGCCTTCATGCTTTGTCTGGTAAGCAACCACTTAAATTTCCATGGTAAACGAAAAAAGAAAGATACACTTAATGCAAAAATGAAGTCAAAAACGTAGGAAAACGAAATAGCGGACGGAATTTTGTGCCATGGCAACCCCCATGAAAATCCAAAATACAGAATGACCAAAACAAAAAAACCAATCAATGAATCTCCCCAACATTTGCCATACGATGCACCAATTTAGTTATTTCATCATAGAATTGCGGTTTTGTAACTTTGATTATTTGTTGAAAGGTAGGAGCCTTAGACTCTCCGTGCCCTAAATTTTTATCATCAAAGACCGCAATATGAAGAGAAAAATCAGATTTTAGGTAATAAAAAATATCTAAGTTAAATGTGATGACTCTTAAAACACGCTCACCCGTAGAAGGTTCAATGCCAGAAAAGAATGCACTCGTAAGAATAAGTCTGCTATCAAGTGCCAGGCTATCCAAGGCCTTCGTGAGCATCATGAAAGTCGTCTGTATCCATTGTAAGGCACGAGTTTCATTTTGAATATCTAAGGCCGTCGCTCCGCTCACCGGAGTCACCATAAATTCATGATTGGTCTCAAGTCCGCTTTTAATGGTGGAATGAACTGACAATGTCATCAGGTCTTTTAATTCTTTATGATGCTCGGAGATTCGTCTTTGTCTGACTAAATGGTGGTTTATAAAAAATTTAACGTCCTCTTTTGAATTTTTTGACCACTGAATGACTTTATGTACTGGTCCCACTGTTTCAATGATCCACTGCCGCTCTTTTGGATTTTTTAAGTCAAAATTCCAAGTCACTACAGACCATTTGGAATCCTTAGGATTAAAGTCTAAAAATAGCTGTTTCGGATCTTGCCCAAAAAAATGACGCCAAATACTCATTTTTCCCAAGTTTTTTGAAAGTGCTCCCAGATATCTTCAAAACGAGAGGATGCAAAAAGAATTTTTCTGTCATGAGGTTTAAGGAGCCCCTGCTTAACTGCATTATCTAGAAAATTTAAAATGGGATCGTAATATCCGTTGATGTTTAAAATGGCGATGGGTTTTCCATGCATGCCAAGCTGACGCCAAGTAAGAATCTCAAACATCTCATCCAAAGTTCCCATGCCTCCCGGAAAAACAAGAAAAGCATCAGAGAGATCATACATCATTTTTTTTCTTTCATGCATGTCGGCCACAACATGAAGATCAGTGAGTCCAGCGTGAGCAACTTCCTTGAGCATTAAACGTCTTGGGATAACTCCTGTAACTTTTCCGCCTTTATTTAAAAGTTCGTTGGCCAAGGCACCCATGACTCCAATAGCAGCGCCTCCATATACAAGCTCTGTTCCTGTATGATGAAAGACTTCCATGACTTTTGTTACTTCGATATTAACAGCGGGATCAAGGCTCATTGCCGATCCACAAAAGATACAAACTTTCATTAACGTTTTCTCCTCAAATACCATTGCAGAAAAATCATCTCAAAAACCATAAAACAACCAAAGACGATATAAAATCCGCCTGTCTTCCAAAAAAGCCAGTTAGCAGTGGTTTCGGTTAGGGCCACTTTTCCCATGAAGGCGGCAAATCCAATCAAAAAAAGACAGATGTGCCATTCCATGATTTTATAAACTTCAATAGGCAATGGCGACATTTGTTTCATGTCTGTCATCATCTCCATCATCAGAGAATGACCACGGACTTTTTTATAAAGAAAAAAACTCGCGACACTGATTCCTGTTAACGTGGGTTGAAGCTTAAACCAAATCCCCTCTTTTGCAAATAATGAGATTAGACCCAGAACCACGATCAGTGAGATGTTGAGTTTGGATAATGTATGAACATGCCCAGTCAGTTTTTTTTCTAAGAACATTTCGAGTAGACCCAGAATAATCCCGCCTATGAGGGCGACTTCCAGGGTGTAATGAGTTTCCAAATACCAATAGGCAACTGCAGGGATAAAAGACAGAAGGAATAACTGGTTTTTCATGTCCCGATTCTAGGCGATTTTTCTTATTTTTTCTTCACAATAAGAGAGAAATTCTTGCTTAAATTTCATTGGATCAAGAATTTCAACGTTTTTGCCCAAAGCTGCAAGCCATTCAAACAAATCTTCGCATGGCTCTACATAAGCGGCCCAGATAAGATCCCCATTAGAATTTGTAATCATACAGGGTTTACCTAAAAAATGGTGGTCTGGAAAAAGATTCACCGATTCAGGATTATGGATTTTTAAAATGAGACGGGTTTCTTTTTCATTCATGGATCTTATGGCCCCAATAAATTCTTCTACTTCAAAAACGGTCATCGAGGGTTGCCCATCAGTTTTTATTGTTTCAATCTCTGAAACTTCTTTCAGCATGATCACAGCTAAACAATGATCTTGAGTATCTTCTGCGATCAAAGAAAGTTGCCCTTCAAGATGAAGGACTTTGCATGGATAAACTGATTGAACTTTACCATTTTCATTGGTCATCTGAACCACTTTTGATTCTTGGATGGCCTCATCTAAAAGGTCTATTGTCTTTTGCTGCGACTCACTCATTTGTTGATCCCAAACTTCGAGCTGCCCTAATAGTTCCCGCATCACTTTTACGGGACTAATCTCACTTACTTTCTTTTTAAGGGAGCTGAAGATCTTCGAAGATTTCATTTTATTATTGGCCGTAAATAACAACTGTTGAAGCTGCATCCATTCGGCCGGATTTAATGGAAGAACATATTGCAGGGCCTTAGTATCAATATCTACCCATCCTTCGCTTCCTTCGTAATAGATTTTTACACCCACGCCCTGAGGAAAGACTTTTTGGATCATATCCATAGTCTCTTTTTCCGTTAGGCATAATTCCTTGGCCAGAACTTTAAGACCTATTGGTCCCTGTTTTTGGCATAGAAGCATGAGCTTTTTCCAAGTCTTAGAATGTTGGCCAGGACGTCGTCCTTTCATAGAACCCCTTCTTGACTCTTCTTGTCGGGCATTTGCGCTTAAGTCTTTAGTGCAAAAATATCGAATTGGGAGATAATAGGCCATGGTCTGGAATTTTATGATGAAAAACCCGGTGTTAATAGTTGGGATAGTCCTTTTTGGACTATTTATCAATCAAGTGGCCCGGGACAAAAAATGGGGCATTTTCTATAACGAGAAGCTTACCTCTACTTCTTGCGGTGGGGTGCTCGTACGTATTAAAAAGAAAGTTCCTAAAAATTGGAAGGTTTTTTGTGAAGGCAATAACCTTGCGGTGGAAATTAAGGAAGTGGCCATTCCTCCTGAAGCCTCTAACCTTCAACTTCTTATGTATCGTCAACTGGCCAATCATATGAGTTTTGTTGCTCGAACATCTACTGTAGATATTTTAGAAAAAGTAATGTTTGTTCGCTTTAGACTCTCCCACGCAAAGTTAGAGATCAATGCTGTAACAGAAGGGCAATACATAGTTAAACTAGCGACTCTTGATAATCCTGAACATGTCATGTCCCATCTGAAAAGCACGGTCCAGGTCAAAGAAACTATCAAATAACTCAGCTTGAACATCCTCAATAACTTCATCTCCCCACTCGTATCTGAGAGCGTGAAGAAAAAGTCTTTTGTCAGCTCGCCCACCATAAAGCTCATCACCTAAGATGGGAAACCCCAGGGCCGCAAGCTGTGTTCTTATCTGATGACGAAGTCCCGTGTTAAGTTTTATGAGAAGTAAACTTTGAGTTTCAGATTCCATAACTTTCATCACACTTAAAGTTCCAGGAGTTGCATGCTCATCAAAACTATCAGCAATTTTCTGTTTGCATCCTTTAACACCTGAGGCACGTAAGTAATGGGTATGCGTTCCTGGAGAATTAAAACCATTATCAACAATGGCCCAATAATACTTACCTTTCATTTCCGTCTGAAATTCCTGACGAATTTTCAAAAATGTTTTTTCATTTTTAGCAAGTAACACAACTCCAGAGGTCTCTTGGTCTAAACGATAAAGAAGTCCCCTATCATAATGTGAAGTATTCACAAGGAGGGCCTCCCATTTTTTCATCTCAACTAAACTGTTTAGAACAGTATCTTGATCCGAATAACAATGTGGATGGCAATGAATTCCCGGAGGCTTATGGATGGCCAAGAGATCTTTTGTTTCTTTGATAATGACTGTTGGCGCCCCCACATAACGAGGAGTAATCTGCATGTGATTCATAAAATCAATCGGCAGACGAGAAAGATCCTGGAGATGAATATGTCGCTCGAGCTCTCTATTGGAAAAATATTTTTTGAGAAGTTGACCAGAACAACCCAAGAGCTCTTTTAAGGCATCCTTCTGGCTCTTGTCTCCGAGAAGCCACTGAAACTCAATCTTATCCACGATGCATTCCTCTTACTGGGCCTCGACCTTTCGCCCTTCTATTCTTAGATCAGCTTTTCTTAACACAAACTCTACACGTCGGTCAGAAGATTTAGCTACAGTTTTTGCTTGAGGACGTGAATCTCCATAAAAGATTGTCGTGATTTTATTTTGAGAGATACCACGTTGGATAAAGGCCTTAGAGACCGCCATAGCACGTTGAGAAGAAATTATGTAAGCGTCAATACTACTATCTTTATTCGAAACTTCACCCTTCTCAGCGTGACCTTCTATCATGATGTTCCAGTTATTTTCTCTCATCATTTTTACTAATTTATCAAACACTTCGATATTGATATCATCGATTTGAATTGACCCTGGTGCAAAATGAATCTTATCTTTCATACGTACTAAAATTGACTCGGGCATCTCATAAACATTTACTGCTTCTGAGAGTTCGTTGTCGTTAAGAATTTTTTTAATTTGGTTTAA
>CAMCZE010000032.1 GCA_945885655.1 Bacteriovorax stolpii
AGGATACCAATCTTTGTTTTCGTTCGGTTAAGACCATTAGAGGTCAATAAATCCTTGGCCTCTTGGTCATTTAAATCTTCACTACAACATTTCTTTTTCATACGGGAATGATATCAAAATTGCTACAGACTTGCAAAAACAAGGATGGATCAATATCCAATCTTAAACTGGTATTGCCCTTGAGTATCAAAATGTATGGTCGCTCTGCCTGCAAAACCATCAATATCATTTCCAAAAACGACAAAATCTGAAGCAGGCCTTATAGCATCTTGATTCGAATGATAACCCATTTCCTGTGTGAGTAGAATTCCAAGATTGTATTGAGGAAAAAAACGAGGCATTTTTTTTACATTTTCGGGTAAATCTTTATTATAGGTTTTGAACATCATGGGAATTTCAAACGTATGAGGAGATAAAAAACCATGTCCCCATCGGCCATCCTCACCTAAGGCCTCTCCATGATCAGAAAGATAGACAACTAAAATTTTCTTTTTCTGAATTTTTAAGACTTCATGGAATTCCTTCCAGAAGTGATCAAACTCAACAACTGAATTATCATAATCAGTAACACGAGGCTCTTTTACATTAAGAAACTTTTTAGAATTAGGACTATAACGTAGGTTCCACGGAGAGTGGGAGCCACGCTGATTAAGGATAATGAATTGTTTATCATTGTCAGCAAGGATCTTTGTTAGAGGTTTTAAAAGATTAAGGTCTGAAGCTGCATTTTCATCAACAACATGGGGAGCAATGCCTTCAAGGAATTTTAGTTGGTCCAGCGAATTAAGACATAAATAAGGAATGATATAACGAAGTTGTTGTTTTGATTGATTGGAAAAAAAATAAGTTGAAAATTTTTGTGCCTTAGCGAGCTTAAAAAGGCAGTGTTTACCCTTGCTCGCCTTAAGTGCTCCTGCATGGCCATAACCCATATTGAGGAAAAATGAAACGCTGATATCTGTAGAAACTCCACTGGATAAACCGATCGTTGCATGAAAGTTCTGATCATTTTTAAGAGAACTTAAAAACGGAGTCGTGGGTTTATGATAACCTAATAAACTCATGTGATTTGGGTTCAGACTTTCTCCGAGGACCACAATAATCTTATCCCATTCCGGATCTTTTTTGAGTGGGGTGAGTTTAAGTTCCATAGAGCGGTTCGAAATAAAACGGTGTTCCGTTTTAAATTTGTTAGGAAGAATTTTTCCTAAAAAATAAGAAAGAGAAAGATACACGTTCATTCCATCCAACTGATTGGTGGAGGGTTGCCTGCCCCAAGTGTTGCCTGTGAGATATGTTCGCAGCGGATTGTAGGATAAATAAGAGAAGATCAGCACCGGAATCACAAGCCACTCAAAATGTGTTTTAATTTTTTTTTGAATCTGAAAGGCAAGGGCAAGTGGAATGATTGTCATAAAAAAAGGAATCATGACGTGATAGAGTTCTTCTTTAAGAGTGCCTTGAGCTTCAGAAAACTGAGTAAAAAAAAGATAAATGCCTGAAGGGAGAATTTGAGTTCCAAAATAGGAGAGATGTCCCATTTGAAAGAGATTCAGGATCATCATCAGTGATAAGAGGACAAAACGAGTTCGAGGACCTTTACAAAAGGTTGTTATAAAAAAGAAAACAAAATAGCCTAAATATTGAGGTAGGGGTAACCAGATGATGGTGCGGTCTTTTATCAAATAAAAAAGATACTGCTGAAGCAATGTGAGTGCAAAAAAGGACAGGGCCAGCAGGAAGTGATTACGTAATTTAAGCATGAAATTTATTATAGGCGATATTCTAATGACTTGGGAGTGTTATTTTGCTTAGATCAATATGTAATATTCATGAGCAAGCTTTAACGACCGTAAGATTTTTGACACTTGTTCCATCACGAGGGGTTACCACTTGAAAAGAATCTTATTTGTTATTTTAAGTTTTTCATTATCCACAAGTCTTTTTGCTTATGATTGTGAACCTAAAAATAAAAAAGAAGAACGTCTTCTGGAGTTAGGTTTTCAAGAGCTTACGGATGAATTTATGGAGCTTATAGAAGGTGGCGTAAACCCAAATGTGTGTGATGCTCATAAATCATCTCTTATTAATATTGCTTCATTTTGGAATCAAACAAAAATGGTAAGTTATCTTGTGAGTTATTCCAAAGCAGATGTTAATTTCGCTGATGAGTTGGGATGGAGTCCGCTGGCCCTGGCCGTTTTTAGAGGAAACTTTGTTATAGTAAATCTGTTGTTAAAAGCACCTCTTCTTAAATTTGAGCAAATCATACCTCAGGGACATAACTTATTTCATATCTGTGCTAATACTAATCCAGGGCCTAATGACATTCGTATTGCTGAAAAACTTATGGTGCGTGCGACACCAATCCTTTTGAATTCTAAAAACGCAAGAGGTTTTACTCCTCTACATTTTGCGATCAAAAGAAATAAAATAAAACTCGTTAACTTGTTACTTGAAACAAAAATGAATGATCTTAATATGAAATCCCCTCAAGGAAATTCATATGTTGAATTTGCACGTGAAGAAAAATTAGAAGAAATTGCCCTGGCCATTGAGTTGTTTATTGAAGCTACTAAACATTAAGCACTCAGAACCAAATGGCATTTTCTTTTGAGATGATCAAAAAGATCAAATGAAAGAGCACGCTCTAATTTGAGTCCAACTCTAACTTCTCCACGTTTTAAATAATATCCTTTAGGGGCAATATAAGTTACTTCACCAAAGATTTGAGTTTGAAGTTTCATTTGATCCACTGACTTTATCCAAAGATGATCCTTGAGCTGTAAATAATCACGGTTAAGTCCTGAAATAATAAGTCCAAATCCTTTCTCTGAAACATCTAGAATACGTACTTCAAGATCTCTGCCCAAGTCTCTTACAGATCGAACCATTCTTTTAATTGAGATTGATGTATTTGAATCAAACGGAAGAATATATCGTTGATAATTTCTGATTTCTAAGGCCCTCGCTGACTTTGGGTAGTCGCAGATGATGATATCATCCATAATTTGATAATCACTTGGGTTTAACCGAAAAATAAGATTTCGATAATATAACCTGATGAAAATCGCAGTGCTTTTATTTAATTCATTTATGCTAAAAGACTTAAAGCTGATTTTGTCCTGAGGCCCGTCAGAATAGATTTGCATAATTGGAAAAATATGACGACCAAGAGTATGGCTTTGCCAAATATCCCCTCCAAAAGGCGAGGCCTTTTTAATGGCAGAGATAATTTGCATTTTTTCGTCAAGGGAGATGAGTTTTTTTAAATCCATAACAACTTCCTGTTAGTTTTAGGATTTGCATACATTCTTTTTATCGGCTTTTATGAAAGAAAAAAATACTTTAAGAAATACGGGGAGTTATTCATCAAAACTAACATTTTTGCTCTGGCCTGTGCTGATGAAAAAGAAACTTAAAGAGGACGAAGTACGAATTTAGATGCCTAAGGGCCGATTGTTTTTACTCACTAGAACAGGGGGGGGGATCCGCAAACTTCAATAGGCGAGTTCCACTAAACTTAGGCCACAAATTCTGTAATGCATTTAATCCAATGCAAGTTCCAAAAACATAGGATTATGGTCACTTGCCGGAGACGCAATCACTTCGGCTTTTTTTATTTTTAATCCACGGATAAAGGCATGATCTAGAATGTTATCTGTGAGAGGGGCCATCATACGTAAATGACCATTTACAAAGTTGGCAGGATTAAGTCCTAATTCGTGGGCAAGCTGAAAAGTAAAAATCAAACGAGTCATCGTGCGGGTATTAAAATCTCCTGCAAAAATAATGGGTCCATCATGTTTTGAAATTTCTGCACGAATCTGATTAAGATGCCTCATGAAGGCATAATCATTAGTGAGATTAATTCCATGAATGGAAACAACAAGGAGATCTTGCTCTGAATTTCTTAAAGGGTAAGTTGCAAGTGTTGTTGATTTGGGAGTTTGAATGATTGGTTCAAAATCTGGAGAGTGTAAAACTGTGACGGTTTGAGGATTTGTCCTTGATCCAATCATGGTCCCGGTGGGAGTGGAAGCATCAATCGTTGTGATAAAACTTGTTCCCATATCCCAACGGATATTTTTGAAGAGCAAGAGAGTGTTTTCAAAATATTGATTTCGGTAAGCTTCTTGAATAAGAATAAGGTCTTGATGATGAGCAAATGCTTTAAAGGCTTCGCTCCAACCTTTGATGGAAGCTTTTTTGACATTCCAGATAAAAACATTAAGAGAGCTTGAATCTAATTCGTTATCACTGGCCTCACCAAAATAACTGTGGGCCTCTTCTATAGGAACAGGTTGAAAGACCCTGGTGGTTTTGGCACTAAGATTAAAAGTGAATAACAAAACAAAAAATATTTTCATGCTCTACGATTATGATAAAGTCGTATAGAACTGGCCAACTTTTTTAGGGATTGCCGCCACCTCCCCAGTTTCTTCTCCACCAGTTGCGGAATCGACCGGGGATAGAATTATCTTCAATAGGTGGTGTTGGAATAGGAGTGGGAACTGGGGCGAAAGTTCCGGGCAGGCCCAGAGAATCGGAAGTTGTACGACGAATAAAATCTGTTGGTATTTTTTCCGTCTTCACAAAAAGTCCACAGACAATGGGAAAAGTGTTATGGGGCGATAAATTATTTAGAGTGGCCACAGTAGATGGTAAAAAGACAGAATCATTCACTCCTAAAATAACAATAACTTTATTTTCAATGGCCATGCCGGTATTTGGGCCAAGTTTGACGATGTTGTCTGTTTCATCTTGATCCACACTTTGTAGATCTGAGAAAATCTTACTAAAACTTGCAGAGCGATGATAATAATATTCAGATCGAGTCGGATAAAGGTTCTGACCTTCGTTTTGAGAATTGATATCTCCATCAAGTGGGATAAAAATATTTCCCCATGCCTTCTTTCCTTCTACCACATCAATGAGTCCATCACCGTTGGTATCATCAGTCGCTGTGGGACACCGCTCACCTAAATAAATATCTTGTTGGTGCCAGCCTTGTGTGGATTTGTTCATTTTTACATAAACTTTAAACTCATCATCTTTTCTTTCTACAAATGCAGCAGGCGTGAGGAAACCATTTATTCCAGTGTTTAGAGTGATGAATTCTGCATGATAAGCACCATCCACATTGGATCCATCCAGAGGAAGTGTCGTAAAGCTAGATGTGCTTTTTGCCATCTCGGGTGCTTTACCACAAGAGATAACAAAACTTAGAAGTACTATCTTGGAAATAGGTTTCATTTACGCCTCCACCGGTAATTGAAAATCATCGGAAATAATACTCTTGTTGTCTACTTAAGGACTCTTTAGGTTAGGAGAGGGGTTGCATTATGTCTGGGCCTTTTAGGATGGCCTTAGGACTAGAGTTAAGTTGTCCACAGGCCGCTAGTATCTCATCACCTTTGGTCTTACGAATAAGGGTAGGGATTTTATAAGAATCAAGAATGGTTTTAAACCGCTGAACACGCTCTTGGCCCGGTCGTTTGTACTGAGTCCCTGGAAAGGGATTAAAAGGAATAAGGCTTATATAAGCACTCTTGTTTTGAAGATAAAGACCTGTGGCATGAGCGTCTTCGTCAGTATCGTTAAATTCATCAATCAATAAATATTCATAAGTCACAAAACGTGTTCGTCCTTGCGGAATTGTTTCTGCAAACTTAACTACATCCTCCAATGGGTAACGCTGATTAATAGGAATAAGTTTATCGCGTTTTTCTTTTATCGTTGAGTGAAGAGAAACGGCGATATTAACTTTTGGCATCTCCGCTTTCCAGCGTTCAAGGCCTGGTAAATAGCCAGCAGTAGAGATCGTTATTTTATGAGGAGCAAGGCTTGGCCCATGTTGAGTGAGAAAGATCTCGCAGGACTTTTTAACTGCATCAAAATTATGAAGTGGCTCACCCTGGCCCATAAAAACAATATTAAGAATCCGATCATCGCCAGGTCTGTTTTGTGTGAGCCAGTTTTGTGCTCCTAAAAATTGACCGACAATTTCCTCTGTTTTGAGATGACGTTTAAGACCTTGAGTTCCGGTAAAACAAAAACTGCACTTCATAGCACATCCCACTTGAGAAGAAAGGCAAAGCGTGTATTTTTGATTAAATGGAATAAGGACGGCCTCTATTGTTAAATCATCTTGAAGTTTAAAAAGAAATTTAACCGTTTTATCCTCAGATTGATGAACAGAATCGATCTGGGGAAGATCAAAACTGAGATTTTTTTCTACAAATTCAATACTCGCACGGGCCAGATCAATAAGACATGCAGTGGTTTTTCTCTTTTTATAATGCCAGTTAAACATTAATCCTGGCCCTGAAGGCGGTAGAGATTTTTGAGCAAAAAGCGCCTTCAGCTCAGGCAGGGTATATTGGTAAAAAGATGATTTCATACGACAAACTTCTAGCACAATTTGTCCAAAAGGTGGACATCAATTCATTTAGCGTGTTCAAAACTTAAACATTCTCAGGAATTAAGGCCAGATGACCGACAAGGAGGTATGGACGTTTCACAATATTACATAACCACCTTAACGAATGCCGCCAAAAATCTAGGACCTATCGTGATTTTCGTTATTGGTGGGTATTTTATCTTTGTAAAGTTGCCCTTTTTGTTTTTAAAAAAGAATCTTACTGATCAGAAAAAGAAACTTTTTTCTCAGGATCAGTTGCCAGATGCTACAAAAAAACCATACACCGTGGATGACTATAAAGATTTTCAGCGCCGGATAAAAATTTTGGGGCCGCCCCCCAAACAAGAACAAAAAAAAGAAGTGCCAAAAAAAGAAAAAATAAGTAGTTTGTCGGCAGAAGCTTTATTTGAATTTAGTCCCGGACAAAAAATCACCCAAGATCAACTTAAAAAGAAATACCTACAACTCCTTAAACAAAATCATCCCGACAAAGTGGCAAGTTTAGGAGAAGATTTTAAAATCCTGGCAGAGAAAAAAACCAAAGAAATAAATGCTGCCTATGAAAAACTTAAGTCTAGGGCCGCATAAATTCGACATGTTCTTTTAGTTGCCTTTAGCCCAGCTGAATTTCGTTTTCTATTCTTGCGTCCAGTGTTGAGAAGTGCTTAAATCTCGTGATGAAAAAGGTAAGTTTATTATTTTTTCTCGCCATTAATATTTCTCAAACTTATGCTGAAGGTATTCCCCAAAGATACACAGAACTTCTCCCTTATGTGCAAAGAGCGCCTGACCAGGGAGAGACCAATGCGTGTTTATTTATGGCATCAACGGGTGCCATGGAGCTTATCGCAAATAAAAAGTACGATATAAAAAACCCTGTTCCTAATGGGACCTATGACTTGGCCGAATCTTTTTTAATAAATGCTCCCGGCCATCCTTCAGGCAATGGAAAATATTTCTGGGAACAAGCGGTACTCAAATTTAATATTGGTTATGGCATTAGTGCTGCCGATTGGCCATTTGATGCTTGGGACGGTCCCTATGAAGATATGACACCCTGGAGTTACGAAAACTGGTCTGTTTTTAAAAAGATCCAACTTCCTAAGATTGAAACGATTCCACTTTTTATTTTGGGAAACAAATGGTCGACGAATATTCTTAACGATGGTCACATAAAAACAATAAAAGAGGCCCTCTTTAAGTATCAATCACCGATCCTTGTAAATTATAACGATAACTACTTTTGGCACGTCGTTCTCATCGTTGGATATGACGACAATATGCCTTGAGAATGTTATGAGATCTCTGACCAGGAATGTGGTGACGTTGGATCTTTTTATGTTCGAGACTCTTTTGGTATAAAAATTGAGATCAGGGATTACGATTGGTTTAAGATTAAAGGTAATGCTAGTTTTGTTGTTAAGGAAAAATAAATGAAGTCGTTTATCATTCTCTTTCTTTTCACCATAAATGGTTTTGCAGCGTCGATTACGCTCGAAGAGTTCGATCAACTTAAACTTGCCGAAATTGTAGGCGAAATACCTATAACTCTGAGAGAGCGTACGACTACGCCCATAACAATACCTAAAGAAGGTATTGTTGTAGAGTCAATGTTTCCAAAAGCAGCAGCTCCTTTTAAAATTCATTGTAAAAGCCGCTATTTTGGGGGATCAAATTATATTTCTTCTGCTGAATGCAGACTAACCGTGGATCTTGATCACCCCGAGGTAGACGTTTTTTATGATGAAGTCAAAATTTCTTTAAAGGATGCAAAATTGGTTGAGGCCTTATTTAAGGTGATACCCTATGGAGATCCTCAAAAAGAGATGTATTCATATGGCCGAGATAGCGGAACAACCTTTGAAGGGAATGCCGCCAATGTTTTTCATTACCGATTTCATTGTTTAAAGACTTCGTGCGATATTAGGCTTTCAAATATCAAACTCGTTCAGGATTAAAAAGACCAGGCAAGGATACGACTTTTTTTCTGACCTTGTGCCATTGTAATGACTTCGACTCTATTTGCATGAACTTTTTGTAGTTCATGCTTCAAAAAAACAAGGTTTTTTTCTTTAGAAACCAACGTTGTAAACCACTTACATTGTGTGGAAAAACTCGCACTTTCTTCAATCATTTTTTGAATGAATGTTTTTTCTCCCCCCTTACACCACAATTCTCCACTTTGGCCGCCGAAGTTTAAGTTGTGATCATTTTTTTTGCCTAGATTTTTCCATTTCCTTTGGGTACCAGACAGAGCTTCTATTCTTGAAGCATGAAAAGGGGGATTACACATCGTAAAATCAAATAAATCTTTTTCGAGGATAATAGATCTGAAAATTCTTTCACTTGATGATTGCAATCGTAGCTCAATATTTTTAGTTAAGTCGTTGGCCTTAATGATTTTTTTTGCCGATGCCAACGCTATCGGATCTACATCTGAGGCCACAAAGCTCCAGTGATATTCGGCCACTCCTAAAAGTGGGTAAATAACATTGGCACCAACTCCAATATCTAAACCATGAACATGATCTTTTTTTCCGATGAGATCTTTTAAGTGATGTAGATAATCTGCGCGTCCAGGAATGGGAGGACAAAGGTAATGTTCGGGGATGTCCCAATGTTTAATCTTATAATCGCTTTTAAGGATTGCCTGATTTAGTGTTTTTACCGCTTCGGCATGGGTAAAATCAATCGTGTCCTTGGTCACAAAAGGTAATAGAGCAGGAGTCTCACGGCAGAGTTTTTTTAAGTCATAACGGGACTGGTGACGGTTACGTGGGTGCATAGAATTAGGGTAGGCGGCATCTTTTATTTTGGCTATAGTGCTGGCATGAAAAATGTCGATCTTAAAAAGTTAAATGATAATATTTCTCAATTTGTAACTGAAAGAGACTGGGATCAGTTTCATTCTTTGAAAAATCTCACCATGGCCTTAAGTGTGGAAACTTCTGAGCTATTAGAGATCTTTCAGTGGCTAAAAGAAGATGAGTCAAATCAGGTTAAAAATAATGCAAAACTTATGGGAGAGATTGAGGATGAAGTGGCAGATATTTTTGTATATCTTTTGAGGATTATCAGCAAAACAGACATTAATCTCGAAGAAGTTGTATTGAATAAACTTAAAAAGAATGCCTTAAAATATCCAGTCCATTTAGCAAAAGGTAGTGCTAAAAAATACGATCAATATTGATTTATCCTTGGGCCATTAAGTAGCTTGTTGCGTTAGTGTAAATTAAATAATCATTAAATCTTGCGCTGCAATCTATTCAAAGTCCCTAAGGTGTATTAGCGTTTTGGTTCTTAATTTTTTTAAGGATAAACAATGAGCATTTGCATACCACAAGAAGTGATTTCTTGTTCAAATTTTATTGATGGAGAATGGGTCCGCGGAGAAGCTGGCACAATTGACATCAGATCCCCTTATAACGGAAAAAAAATTGGCGAAGTCTCTCTTCCCTCAGCTGCACAAATTTCTAAGGCCATCAAAGCTGCTGGTTCCGCTCAAGTGGATTGGGCCAAATCCCCCCTTAAAGAGCGCGCGCGTATTTTGTTTAATTTTAGAAACATTTTAATGCGTGATTTGCATGAGATTTCTCATCTTAAGGCCAGTGAGTCTGGAAAAACATTTGAAGAGGGCCGTGCCGGACTTATGAAAGGCATCGAAGTCTTAGAGTATGCCTTATCTTTACAGAATATTGATGTCGGTGGAAAGATGGAAGTTTCACGAGGGGTCAACTGTGAGTACCGGCGTACACCTTTAGGGGTTGTAGCAAATATCACTCCTTTTAATTTTCCTGCCATGGTGCCTATGTGGACTATTCCTATTGCACTTGCTTTGGGTAATGCTTATGTGTGGAAACCATCAGAAAAAACACCTTTGACCTCAATGAGAATTGCCAATGCTTTAAAAGAAGCAGGACTTCCTAGCGGACTATTAACTGTTCTTCAGGGTTCAGCAGCGACAGTAGAGGCCATCATTGAAGCACCAGAAGTGAAGGCCGTGGGATTTGTTGGATCAACAAAAATTGCTAAACTTGTTTATATAAAAACGACGGGTTTAGGAAAACGGGCCCTTTGTTTAGGTGGAGCAAAAAATCATATAGTACTTCTTCCTGATGCAAGTCCTGAACTTGCAGGTGTTGGAATTTCTGACTCTTTTACTGGATGCGCAGGTCAGCGTTGTATGGCAGCCTCTGTTTTATTAGCGGTGGGCGATGTTGAAAAACATATAGAAAGAATTGTGGCCCGTGCATCTTCATTAAAACTTGGCACAGACATGGGTGCTCTCATTACGAAAACTCAAAAAGATTTTTTAATCGAGGCCATTGGCCGAGCTGAGGCTTTAGGGGCAAAAATTATTCTTGATGGAAGAAAAGCAAAGGCCCCACAAGGATTTGAAGAAGGCAACTGGCTTGGGCCAACAATCATCGATCATGTACAAGCTGGTTCTGAAGCAGCGACGGTTGAATTATTCGGACCGATTATTTCAATTATCCACTGTAAAGATGTCACACACGCTTTAGAGATTCAAAATACAAGTGAATACGGCAATGCTTGTTCTGTATTTACGAATTCAGGGGCCATGGCCGAGAGAGTAATCCGGGAGTCCCAAGCGGGAATGGTTGGAATTAATGTAGGTGTGCCAGTTCCTCGTGAACCGTTTTCCTTTGGTGGCATCGCTGCTTCTAAATTTGGTTCAGGAGATATCACTGGAGAGCATAGTTTAAATTTCTGGTCGGATCTTAAAAAAGTGACAACAAAATGGGAAAAACAAAACGACTCCAATTGGATGTCGTAAGGGGAATATATGTCTAAAATTGACGAGCGTTCAGAACACGTGGTTCTGGCCACTCACTCCAATCTAAAATACCCAGAGTCTTTGACTCTTGAGTGGGGGGCAAAAGATCCTCTTAAGCGTGGTGCAGTTGTTGCTAGTCAGACCAATCCTAAGGCACGAAATGCAATTGGAACTCACTCTGGCTCTTACACCGTTTATCGGGCACTCTCGATTGCCAGTGGGAAATATTTAAATACTCATAAACCAGATTTACATAATACTCATAGCCCGGTTCCAATGGGCCCATTTCCTTCTTGGTTTGATGAGACAAAAATTGTTTCATTGGATCCGTGGGGACTTGATCCGCAGATTCATTTTAAATCTTTATACGATAAAGGTTATGATATCCGCCCTTCGATTGCGGTAACTCAAGCTCATCTACAAATTCCTGAAATCCATGATGCCATTCGAGCTGGAAGACTTAAGCCTGATGGCAAAGTGATTATGGCCAATATGGATGTGAAAGTGACAAAAGTTGCTATTGAGCCTGTGTGGTTTCTCCCTGGTATGGCCAAAAGACTTAATGTTGAAGAAGGTGTTTTACGGCGAGTCCTTTTTCAAGAGTCTGGTGGAATGTATCCTGAACTTATCACTCGTCCTGATTTAAAAGTATGGCTTCCACCTATTGGATCAACTACGGTTTATATCTTTGGTGATGCCAAAAATCTCTCAAACCCAAATATCGAACTCACCTGTCGCGTACATGACGAATGTAATGGATCAGACGTTTTTGGTTCTGATATTTGTACTTGTAGACCTTATCTCATGTATGGAATTGAGCATGCTGCTGAAACTGCCCAAAAGGGTGGCGTTGGTCTTATTGCTTACTATCGTAAAGAAGGGCGTGCCCTAGGTGAAGTGACAAAATTTCTTGTTTATAACGCCCGAAAACGCCAAGAAGGCGGAGATTCAGCAGCGACCTATTTTAAGCGCACGGAATGTGTTGCTGGAGTTGAGGATGCTCGTTTCCAAGAGTTCATGCCAGATGTGCTTCATCTTTTCGGTATCACAAAAATTCATAATCTTCATTCTATGAGTAACATGAAATACAACGCCATCGTGGAGTCGGGTATTGAAGTGGTGAATCGTATTTCGATTCCGGATGAACTTATTCCTAAAGATGCTCAAGTAGAAATGGAAGCAAAAAAAGCGGCCGGCTATTTCCATACTGATGGTGAAAAATCAGCAGAAGAGCTAAAAAAAGTGAAGGGGAGAGACATTGAGTGATTTAGATTACATTTTTTCTCCAAAGTGCATTCGTGATGGTGCTAAAAAAGTTTTTGATGCAACCGTTGCTGGAAAAACTCATTTTGACTATCACCCAACAAAACTTAACGAAACGATTAACTTCGTGATGGAAGTGATTAAAGAGAATTATCCTGATTTAAATATTCCTTTTCATTCAAGATGGGGACATTTTAGGCCAGAGGTTGATCGATCAAAATGGCTTCAGGAAAAAATCAAACATCTTGATCCAATCGAGCAGGCCCGAATAAAATGGGATCTTGTGATACCATCAGTTCTTTTAGACGCTGGAGCAGGGGCCTCATGGAAGTTTCATGAAAATGAAACTAAAAAAGACTATACCCGCTCTGAAGGTTTAGGAATTGCTAGTTTTCATTTGTTTATGTCTGGAGCTCTTTCTTCTGATGGGAAAAGTCTTCGTTCAGATGCAAATGGACTTCAAACGGTTTCTCCGGCCTTGATTGAAAAGTATTTTCAGGTGAATGCGACGAATCCACTTGTGGGAGTGGAAGGAAGAGCAAAACTTCTTAAAAATTTAGGGCAGGCATTAGAAAATAAATTATTTTTTCAAGACTCTCGTCCGGGAAGTCTTATTGATTTTTTAGTGAAGACTCATGGGAAAACGATTCCAGCAGCAGCTCTTTTAAGAGCGGTTCTAGATGGTCTTGGGCCTATTTGGCCAGGACGTGAGACGATGGATGCCGTGAATTTAGGTGATGTGTGGAAACACTCACACTTTGGTCTTGTCGCTTTTCATAAACTTTCTCAGTGGATGACATATTCGTTAGTGGAACCACTTTTAGATGCTGGCATTGCTGTTACAGGAGCAGAGGGTCTAACGGGTTTAGCTGAATACCGAAATGGTGGACTTTTTTTAGACACAGGACTCATCACCTTTAAAAATAAAGAAAATGGAAAAAAAGCGTGGGCCCCTGAAAGTGATCTCATCATTGAGTGGAGGGCGCTGACCGTTTATCTTTTAGATGTTGTTGGTAGCGAAATCCAGAAGGCCATCAATAAATCTCCGAGCGAATTTCCTTTGGCCAAGGTGCTTGAAGGTGGAACATGGTGGGCTGGACGCAAGATCGCAAAAACACTTCGTCCCGGTGGAGAACCACCTCTTAATATTATTAGTGATGGAACCGTTTTTTAGAGGATTATATGTACAAAAATTTTCATGAATTAGATCATCCGCTTCTTAAGCATAAACTGGGTCACCTAAGAGATAAGAATACAAATTCTTCAGACTTTCGTGACATTACTAAAGAAATCTCACGCATCTTGGCCTATGAGGCCATGAGAAAATGGACAGATACAGATTTAATTGATGTGGAGACACCCATTGCCGCTGCCAAAGTGACCCGGATCACAAACTCGCCAGTTGCTGTGGCCATTTTAAGGGCCGGAAATGGCATGCTTGATGGAGTCCTCTCTATGATTCCAATTGCCTCATCGGGATTCATTGGTATTTATCGTGATAAATTTATACACAACACAGTTGAGTATTACTTTAAGCTTCCGGCCAATGTAAAAGGAAAGGCCATTCTTCTTTGCGATCCATTAATTGCCACGGCAGATACTATACTCGCGGCCATTGATCGTTTGAAGAGTTACCATGTGGGTAAGATCCAAGTTCTTTCCATCCTAGTAAGTGAGCACGCGCTTAAACGCCTTGAACACTTTCATCCAGATGTGGAGATCTACGGACTTTGTATAGAAAAAGAAATGACTGAGAATGGTTACTTAGTTCCAGGACTAGGAGATGCGGGTGACAGGCTCTATCAGACAAAATAAAGTTTTTATCTTAGGTGTTGCCGGTGGCTCAGGCTCCGGCAAAACTTATTTTGCTCAAGCACTGGCCAATGCCTTAGGTGATCATGCCGCCATAGTGTACCAAGATAATTTTTATATTGATCAGTCTCATCGTTTTGATGGTGACGGTGGGTCAGTAAATTTTGATCATCCAGAAAGTTTAGACTTAAAACTTCTTGCTCAGTGTTTAAGTGAACTCAAATCGGGAAAAACCACTCAGATTCCTATTTATGATTTTGTGACCCATTCTCGTAAAAAAGAAACTCTGCCCGTAAATGTTTCGAGCGTAATAATCGTAGATGGTATTTTGATCTTTCATCCAGACTACCTTCGAGAACAGTTTGATGAAATGGTTTTTTTTGATACTCCTGAGACCCTTCGTTTTGAAAGGCGCTTGGAGCGAGATGTGGCCGAAAGAGGGCGCACCCCTGAAGGTGTTAGGGCGCAGTTTTTAAAACAAGTTAAACCCATGCACGATGAGTTTGTAGAGCCTTCAAAATGCCATGCACACACAGTGGTACGTGATATGGGTGATTATCAAGATTTTTTTGATTTTTATAAAAATAAACTTTTGAAACTAATTTAGAGTCTCACCCATAACTTGACGTTCCAGGGCCCTGCATTCACTTGCATGAATTAAAAGGGCCGAATACTCTTTAGAGTCACCATCACTTTCTTCTAGAAAAAAAACTTCAACTGTCGATTTCCAACGATTGTGATAGGTCCCACCTTGCATTCCGGGAAGAAGTAGAATGGAGCCTTCACGCACAAATTTTAAATGTTTGTTTTTATGAACGAATTCTTGTGCCACATCTTCACAACCAGCAAGGGCCTGTGAGAGATTTAAAACGAAAAGAAGAATAGTTAATTTCATGAACCATGACTTAGCATGGCCCAAGAAAAACATAGATCTTATTGTAAAAAATACTATCGAGCGATCTTAAAAAGACCTAGTTTTTCGCCGATTAAACACATCGTGTATCCAAAATCTACTTCCGTTTTTTTTACAGAGAATTTTGCACTCATCGGAAGAGCATGGTGATTGTTTTGAAATCCTTCTCCAAAAACGAATAGTGCCACGAAAAAATTATTTCTAGATTGATCACTAGTTTCAAAATTCCTTCCGCCGTACTTATGTGCCAAAGCATTGACCATCCAACCTTGGACAGGATGGCCCATAATCCCAAAGAAGTATGCTGCTGCAATAAGGAAATAACCTGTTAAAAACCAAAGTGCCAACGCTACGAGACCGTGAATCACATAGGGTAGGTTGGAGAGTCCTGCACGGCTTATCCTAGAGATATCAAAAGGAATGTCAGAAACAGCTTTATTTATTTCCTGATCATTTTTACTCATAAGTTTATAAAGAGTGTCGCGATAGCCTTTATATTGGCCAACCCAAACACCCAAAACACCTTGGTGAACTGGACTATGAGGATCTTTAACCGTATCTGAATAAAGGTGGTGAAGTCTGTGCATTGTTGCCCATCCTTTAGGATCAAGACCCGTTACCCAAATTCCGGTGGCAGAAAGCCACTTCATCATCTTGGGTCCAAGGATCACTGACTTATGTGTAAGACCGCGATGATAAAGAACAGTGATATAAAACATGTTTAAAACATAACCAAAACCAAATAGCATTAACGCCAAAAAAGCGATCAACATACGAACCCCACGATTTTTGGAAAAAATATTATCCTAAACTTAAACGTTTGTGCATTATAAATATCAGCAAGTTAGGAACTTTGTTGAGAGAGTGAAACCTTTAAGAATTAAGGACTTAAACCGATACGTAGTTATGAACACATGGTTTCTTCTCATTTTAATTTGGCCATATCTAGCGGGAGCTCAGTCTGATGTCCTTGAAAAGCTAAATAAAGATGAGTTCTATTTGCATGAAAAGATCTCAGAACTTAAAGCCTTAGTGATCAAGCAGAAAAAAATTAAGGATGAGGAATTACTTTTACTCCTTGTAAACAAAGATAAAATTAAGGTTTTGACTCAAGATCTTCGTCATCATGATCAGGCCGTTAACGAGGCAAAAAAAGAGATTGATGAAAATTTATCAAAAATTGTTCTGACTCAGAAATTATCTTCACGAGCATCTTTTTATAGATGTCTTAAAGAAGAGTTAAGTAAAAAGGATTTTCTTGATTCTCATCAGTGCCTAAAGGCCCATGATTTTAGCATGACAGAATTGGAAAAAAGACAAGTTGAGCTTTGGGATTCAAAAATTAAATACTCCATTGATGAAAAATTTTCTCAGCTAAATGAATTTAAAAGCGATATGAAACTTATTGAAGAGAAGATTTCTCGATATGATGTGCGAATCAACGAGGCTCAAGAAAGTATTCAGATCTTTGAGGGAAAAATAACGGGAAATAATGCCAAAAAAAAAGATGCAGTCTCTCTTGTGCAACATCCCGAGTATAGGCTCTGTAATGAATCAACATTAACGATTAATCTTGAAGAGAAGACACCTTTTAGAGGAGCGCAACAGAGAGGTCCATTTTATGAAATCACACGTGATAATCAAGATGGGCTTGGTACATGTTATGCCAACACTGCAAAAAATCTTCTCGTAGCTCTCTCTGGTGGCATGATGAATCCTTCGTTTTTGGATCTTGCCTTGATTTTTAAACGCTCCAAAAAAGATCTTTCAGACAATGGGTTAGATGGGGGACTTGCGTGCGAAGTTTTAGATCAGGCCAAGCTTTATGGATACTGCTCACAAAAATGGGCTCCCATTGAGAGGGGTGAAGAGAACATCGCTTTTCGAGGGTTATTAGGGGCCAAAGCATCGTCATTAAAGGCCCAAGCAGATACTCTTGATCTTATACGAAACTTTTTAGTTGGAGTTGATGATCTCAGAGATGATAAAAGTCACTTAAGTAAAAAGTTTTTGACCCGAGGGAAAGAAATTATTCAAAAAATTCAAAATAATCCTTTGATTAAAATTCCATTACCTGTAGCGAGATTTGAAATACCACCGGAATGGAAATTACATGAAAT